>MCBC01000022.1 GCA_001723855.1 Candidatus Altarchaeales archaeon WOR_SM1_86-2
TTTGGTTGCTAACCTCGGCAAAACCCAATAATCCAATATGCCGAGGTTGGCTCAATCTTTGGTTGCTAACCTCGGCAAAACCCAATAATCCAATATGCCGAGGTGGCTCAGATGGTTAGAGCGCTAGACTCATAAGCATTTGCGATTTTTTGATTCGCAAAAAAATGAAAAGACCCTCGTTTGAGCTGGGACATCTAGAAGTCGCGGGTTCAAGTCCCGCCCTCGGCAAACTTGAAAAAATGCAAAGCCATAAGGGTTTTTATCCCAACGGCAATTATTTTTATGTTTGTAATCTCCCATAATATTATAAGAATTTCACCTATGCGGAAATTAACAAAAATGGTAAAGAAAAAGATTCTGATTAAGGGTGGGAAGGTTCATGATGTTGGCTATCGCCCGTTCCTTTTGGAGAAGGCACAGGAATTATGCATTCCACGTTATTATGCAAAGAACATCAAGGAGAACAGCGAGGAGATCATAGAGGTTTCGCTTGACGGGGAGGAAGATCAGATTACTGAATTTATAGAATTTGTCAATAATAATTATCCTCCAAAAGCCGTTGTTTCAGAAACAAAAGAAGATCCAAACCCTCCAAAGAGGATTATGCCTATAGACAGTTATGTCCATTTGCTGCATACAGGGCAGTTAGGTAAAATCGCTCAGGCAGGATTGGGCATGTTAGATAAGCAGGATCAGATGCTGGGTAAGCAGGATCAGATGTTAGACAAGCAGGACGAAACAATTGAAACCCTGGGTGGAAAAATAGATAATTTGGATAAAAATTTAGGGGACAAAATAGACAACCTAACAGATACAACGCAAAACAACTTCAATACGCTTAATACAAAATACGATGTGCTCTCTCAAAACACGGATAAAATCCTCGCAGAGCTTGTAAAGGAACGAAAGGAATTAAGGAGATCCATAGAAAAACTCGTTAATGCGATATTACAGAGTAAATAACCAAGTGGGGGGTTTCTTTATTCTGCCTTTTTTTGTTCTTTAACCTCCCGGATGATAAGCGACCCGTCAATACCTTCTATAAGGGACAGCCTTGTTCCCTGCTGCCATCCCTTCTGTTCATATATGTCTCTGGGGATTACAATGAATCCAACTTTATCCCTCTTTCTGATCTGAAATCTTGGCATTTTTTGTTTTATTAAGAATATTAATAATTGGATTAATAAATCAATTGATTTTTATTTACAAATTCCATAATATACGGATAGGGATATGGACTTCTTATTTTATTCCCCCCCTCGTCATAGAACTTTTGGTTCGGTTTTCCGGGCATTTTTATATGCAACGATCTGAATATATATTATAAGGCGAACTCATTTTAATATTTCTCAAATTTACTTAGTATTTTCTCAACTTCCTTTATTCTTTCCTTCAGGTTCCCCCTTAAAACAATAAAGGGAATCTTATGTTCACATAGATAGGCAATTTTTTGTTTTTGCATACTCTTCCGATTGATGTCCCCTGATCTATCCCGGGTATCATCATAAGCTATATCATCCCCGCAAACAAAAATCAGATCATATCTTTTAACACAGTTTTCAGCCATCTCTTTTAACTTCGGATCTGCTTTTCCATGATAATACAGGGAAAATAGATATGTTGTAATGGCATTAGTATCCGTAAAAAGAAACTTATTTGATTCTAAAAGTGCTTTATCCTCTCTTTCAATATGCTCCTCTGCAATTTCAACTAATTGTTTTGCAGTCAATCTACGGTTTACTTGATGCTTGATGCTGCCCCCAATACTCTCTGCCGTATTCGGGCATCCAACATGTATTATATTTCTTAGCCAATTCTTTTGCAATTGTGGTTTTCCCTGTTGAAGGGGCGCCCAAAAACACAATATTTGCCACAAAATCCCGATAAACAATCGGATCGAGGTATCTCCTGTATCTAAACGGGTTTCTTCTTATTTCTGTTCCGGAAATTGGAATCTTTTTTCTCGCTAAATCTATTTGCCTATTTTCAGCATTTAAAGCAATACCCATATGCCCCCCGTAAGGTTCGCTTGAATAGAAACTAGTGATTTTTCTCCCATCCAATAAATTTAGAATATAATCCTCTTGCTTCCTCTTTATTTCTTTTGTGTATCCTGTTTCCGTTGATCCGCCCCAACCTTCAATAACTTCAACACAAGGATAAAGTTTTCTGACCCAATTAGCTCTAACCGTTAAAGGTATCTTAGTTGTTTCAGGGCAATCATAGATCACCAGGATAAGTTTTTCCACTTCTCTTAGTGCAGTCTCAACCACCAATTGATGTCCCCTATGGAAAGGCGCAAATTTTCCCAAAAACAACCCGATTTTCTTATCTGTCATTTTGAATTTTCTCCAATTTTCTCCAATTATAGTATCCATACATTGCATTCACCAAATAAGCGGTCCACATTATTAGCATGCTAATATCATTGCCGCCTTGAAATAAGATATAAACCCACATAAATAGAAACAACGTCAATAGTAATCCACAAAATCCATTGTTCTGTAACTCTCTTAATCATTAAAATCATGGCAATTATAGATAATATTGTTGAGGTTGAATCCACAAAAGGCAGAGTTCCGCCAAGATATCTCAAAAACACCCCGTATAGAAAAATTCCTAAAATTGATATGATCATCCAGAATAGTTTTTCATTAAATTCAAGGTGCGTAACCAATACATCATCCTTTGTCTTTTCTTTGTTTGCATTTTTCCTCCAATAATACAATCCTACAAACTGTATGGGTAAAAAGTAAAGCAAATTTAACATAACCTCCCCGTAATAATTGCTCTGGTATGCCACATAAGCATAAAGTACAACATTAAAGATACCAAAATAATAATTGCTTATCTTACCTTTAGCTACCAATACCACACACATCATCCCTGTGAGAGATGCAATCAACCCAACAAGGGTATCATTCCACGCAAAAAATAAATAAATATTTACTGAGGTGAATGTCAGAAGCCAGCATTTCTCAAATAAACTCCAGTCTTTTGCATAGTTTTTAATACATTTAAACATAATCCATTTCTTTAAGCAGTTCATTAAATTTTATAGAGATTCAACCCGATTTCATCACTGAACTCCCTGTCAATTTCGCCGTCCATCACATCAATAATCGCTTCAAAGGTCGCGCTGACAACAGCAGAATTCAAATGCCGTCCAAGAGAATTGTTCTCTGAGTCACATAAATTGGCATGAATATGCAGATGCACTTCACCATTCATTGTTGAACCGTAACTATGCCCATTTTTCGTAATAGGTTTTATCAGAAATTCAGTTATGGATTCTCTGGCAACTGTTTTAGCTCATAATTGGCCATTATTTTTTGAGTTTTCCGGTAAAGGGGCGATTTCATGTTTGCCAGCAAGCGCCCTTGAATGGTATTTTTTGGTTTCCGCATCAAAAAGCCCGATCACGGCTTTATTTGCTGCCCCGATTCCCTGCACGGTCCCGGGTTTTATGCAATTGTCCCTGCAGAATTGTTTTAATGTTTCAATAGTCTCCTCTCTTTTGTCTATTCTTACTGCGAATTTATTTCCAGATTTTTTTGCTTTCATTTAAATAATTAATAAAGATTAAATTGTGTAATTATTATTAAAAATGCCAAAGCCCCTGCCCCCAACTCTAAGAGAAAGAAACAGGTATGTGGTCTTTGAGATAATATCTGAGAACAATGGGTTTAGTAAAGGAGATGTATCAAAGGTCATCCAGAATGCATCACTGCGATTCCTGGGCGAACTGGGGGTGAGCAAGATGAGTCTATGGCTCATAGAATGGAATGGTGAAACCAGAAAAGGGATTCTGAAGGTAAACCATAAGTCGGTTGATGAAATGAGGGCATCGATCGCACTTATCAGGGAAATAAACGGCAAAAGAGCTATCTTTCATGTTCTGGGGGTCTCAGGGACAATAAAGCGTGCAAGAGAGAAGTATTATTGATCTTTTTAGATAAATGAAACCTTAATCTTTTATTTTTAAATTTAAAAAAAATGAAAACTTTAATTTTAACGGAATCTGAAATAAAACCGCTTCTTCAAATCGAGGATGTTATTACGGTGGTTGAACAAGCATTCAGGGCGAAGAGCGACGGGATGGTGCAGATGCCTCCAAAACCCTACCTCTATTTCAAGAAATACGAGGGGGATTTGCGAATTATGCCCGCATACCTTGAGGATGTTGATACCGCCGGGGTTAAAATAGTGAACTCGCATCCTCTAAACCCGGATCAAGGACTGCCAACGGTTATGGCGGTCATCGTATTGAGTGATCCTAAAACCGGGATGCCTCTGGGGATATTTTCCGGCACCCGCATCACGGCATTAAGGACCGCCGCAGCAAGTGCAATCGCAGCAAAATATCTTTCCCGTAAAAATTCAAGAATTGCTGCGATAATTGGCACAGGCGCTCAAGCAGAATCGCAGTTAACGGGATTATGCAAGGTAAGGAAAATAGAGGAGGTAAGAGTATTTGACATAATCCCGGGGAAAAGTGAAGAGTTTGCAAAAAAGATGAAGGGGGAGTTGGGGATCATTGTAAAACCCGCGAACAGTATAAAGGAATCTGTCGAGGGATGCGACATCCTCACAACCATAACCCCTGTCAGAAAACCAATAATCAAAAATGAATTTGTAGGGGAGGGGATGCATATAAATGCTGTCGGGGCTGATGCCCCGGGAAAGCAGGAACTTGAGCCGGAGATATTAACAAGGGCTAATATCGTGGTGGATGATTGGGATCAGGCAAGTCATGGCGGGGAGATAAATATCCCTCTTTCCAAGGGCATCATAAGTAAAGCCAGCGTGCTCGCGGAGATCGGTGAAATTGTCTCTGGGACCAAGGAAGGCAGAACAGGGGATAATGAAATAACCCTATTTGATTCAACGGGGCTGGCGATCCAGGATGTCTCCACCGCCTATCTTGTGTATAATGAAGCAAAAAGAAAGGGGGCGGGGATGGGTATATCGCTGATTTAATGTTCCTGCTCATACATTTCCCTGCATTCTGCCGCCCACAGATAGAAATAACAAAAACATAATATCAATATGGGTATGATCAATGCCATGGCACTAACACCGCCCGTTGCTGCCATAATGATTATGAGAATGTATGCCGAGGGTCCAAGCAATTCGCTTCCAACCCTGAGGCCCGCATATACCATTAATGCGCCTGAAATAACAGCCATTACCGTGGTTTGAGAAAAAACGATTCCCCCTATTGTGATATCCGCACCCGTCTCAACCACCGTGATTGGGACCAGAACGATCCCTATCAATGCGAGAACAGCAATGGTTGACGGGTTAACCATGCTCAATTTCGCCCAAGGTTCACAGGGTGCATCATCGCCCTTTTCCAACTCCCCACTCTGGCTTTCTTCATTGTTCATTGTTTCTATAAAAATTAAAAATTCTATATCCACCCCCTCTTTCCCAGAAAACCCTTTATCTCTAAAGAAGCCTCCTTCGGGGAGATTTTATCGGAGGGAATAATAACCTCTGCGTCTCCTGGCGCTTCATATGGGGCATTTATTCCAGGTAATTCGCCAACGATATCTCCCCCCTCCAGCGCTTTCTTGTACAGGTTTTTTGTGACCAGATCATCTTTCCTTCCGGACTCTCTTTCAATGCAAACCTCAAGCGGGCATTCTATGTAGATTTCTGCAAAGTTTTTGATATGCTCTCTCGCAAGATCCCTGTATTCTCTTCTATTTGCAGTGGCGTCTATTATAACGTTTATCCTGTTCTTTGTAAGAGCCGCTGCCGTGGCAGTCAGTGTTCTATAAACAATATCCCTTTCTTTTTGAGTATACTCCGGTTTTGGGGTCAATATCTTTCTCAACTCATCCAATCTGAGGATCTCAACCCCGGTACCATTTTTCCCTAACTCCTCTCTTAATTCCCTGCTTATCGTGGATTTCCCGGAGCCAGGCAATCCAGTCACCCAGATGCAGAATGCCATCTTTTAATTATTAAAAACTTTTAATAAAATTAAACAATCATTCTCGTTTCCTTGTATATGCATATGCCATTACCGCCCCGCCAAATGCAGCGATCCACCTGACAAGAATCCCAAAGGACTCCATACCTATCTTTGAACCCTCAAGTATTATTCCTGCACAGAATATCAATAACCCGATCTCCAGTAACATTATTCTGGTGTAGAGGCGGTGATCCTTATAGTTCATCAACCACCAGATAAATAGATAATTTGGGAACGTAAAGTAGTAAATGCCGACAAGGGAGGTAACAAACGCCACTTCCTCGGACCATACAAAATCTACCTGATTGGCTATTACGGTGGGTATTGGCTCTGCTATAAAGACGATGAGAATCGTTAGGGCAATTGCCGGTGCAAGGAAATAAATTAGATTCTCTATTTTTCTGATCGATTCGGGATTTACCATCTCCATAGCGGTTAATGCGACAAATGCTGTGCCGGTTATGCCGCAGATGTATCCCAGTCTGATGAAAACATTCACCTCGGACAGCTCAACATGAGGGGGATAGAAAAGTGTTCGGATAACCCACATACCAAAACACAGACCCATGAAGAGAAAGGCGACTGCAAAATAAAGCGTCTGTCTGTCCCTTTTTCTTTTCCATTTCAGGAAAAGTATCACGGAGAATATAAAGAAGATCAGGGAAGGGGGAGTTATCGCAAGTATGGGTATAAGTGAGTCCATTTTTATTTATTACTGATGTTTTATATAACCGTACAGCATTATGAATGCACCCAATGCCGTGAACCACCTGATAAACAACCCCCAGGATTCCATACCTATTTTTGCGCCCTCCATCAACACAAAAAAGGTAAATATAAGCAACCCAACTTCCATCAATCTGACTTTACCATACAAACGATGCTCTGGATTTTTCATTAAAAACCAGATGAAAACATAGTTGGGGATGAGGAGATAAAATAGTGCAATTATGAAGATTATGGAGGATAAAACAGGGGGCCATATCACATCACTCTGCCCTGCCACAATTCCTACCGGGGGGTCGGAAAGCAGTATTAGTATTTCCATAAAAATCATTGGTGCCGCAAACAAGAGCAGGTTTCTGGTTTTTCTG
Source organism: Candidatus Altarchaeales archaeon WOR_SM1_86-2 (assembly GCA_001723855.1). The sequence continues at coordinate 7,078 of MCBC01000022.1, forward strand.
ATGGTCTCGGGCTTTATGAATTCCAATGCGGCCAATCCAACAAAAAGTATAAATGATGCACCCAGGTATGTAACTTTAACCCAGAAAATCACTGTTTCTGCATCAGGATGACGGGGCAAAAACAGTGTACGAATAACCCATACACTGTAGCCTGCTCCAATGAGAAGAAAAGAAATCATAAAATACATGGTTGTCCTGTCCTTCTTTTTCCCGTATTTCAGAAAAAGTACTGCAGAGAAGATGAGGAATGCCGCTGTCGGGGGCACAATTGCAAGTATGGGCATCAGTGAGTCCATAAGATTATATAGGACATTCATACAAAAAAATTAAAAAGAAAAGAGATTATACGGTCGCCTGCCCTATCATCATAAAAGCTATCACAAAACCCAGGACAACAGATATGTCAGGGAGAGCCGTAAAGATAATGTTCTGCGTGAAAGTGTCCGGGCTTCTCGCGGTAGAGCCGATGCCTGCGGCTGCCACCGGGCCCTGCCCGACAGGCGTCAATCCGGCAATTCCGACCGCTAAACCGGCACCAAAACACCATGCACCCGCTGTAGCCGACATCTCCTCGCTTATTAGACCGACGATCATCATCGCTATAACGAATCCCAGGATCACGGCGGTTTGGGGAAGAGCGGCAAATATTACTCCCTTAACAAACATCTCCTTCTTTTCAGCAATCGCCCCGGAAGCCGATGCCCCGCCCAATCCGGATCCTATCGCCGATCCGAATCCCGGCAAGCCAACTGCCAGTCCGGCACCCATTGCAGCCAATAATGGTCCGTCAAACATTTTTTATCTAATTTAGTTTTAGTATATAAAAATAAAAAGTTAAAAATAAAAAGGATCATGGGTTTATGACTTTCCCCGGGACGGCAAAATCCCTGCCCCCGATGTGCATCAACGGCTTTGCCTTCTCCACGTCCAGGTTCCCGTCTTTCATTAACCCCTCCTCCACCTCCGCACCCAAAACCTCCCCGATGACCAAAACATGGTCGCCAACATCCTTTTCATCCCATAACCTGCATTCAAACCAGCCGATGCAGCCTTCAATTTTCACCGGCTTAACGATATTGGATTTTCGTTCCTTTAATCCGGATTCGGTGATCTCGCTTGTTCCCCGGGGGAACGACTTTGAACACTTCCATAACCTGTCCAGTAATTTCCTCGGCGGGATGTTAACCACAAATTCCTTTGTCTCTCTGATGTTAAGCAGGGTGTGCCTGCCTGGGGCAAACGCAGCAGCGACCAGCGGGGGACTCGTAGAGACGGGCATTACAAAGGAAAACGGGGCGGCATTTGCTCTGCCTTCCCGGTCAATGGTGGAGATCAGCACAGCAGGTCTTGGAGCCAAAATTTTATAAAAGTTCTTTGGTTCAAGTTCCATTTTTTATTCGTTTAAGTAAAAATATGATTTCAAATAGATCCCCTAAAGCCCTATGACATCGCCCATGTCATACAGCCCCTTCTTTCCTTTGATGAATTTTACTGCTTCGATGACGCCCTTCACAAATGCGTCCCTTGAATGTGCTCTATGCTCTTACTCAAAATTAACCCTAAATCCTTCCCTTTTGAAGTGGTCATCATAAGTGAATGCTCTATCAATTTTATACTCGTGCATCAATATAAATGTCGTGCAGTCAGTGAAACTATAAAACTTATGTTTATGTTCTTTAAAAAATTCCCACGCATCCCAGAAATTATCCTCGCTGATTTTTAGAAGTTTAACGTATCTGGATCTCAGTATGCCCTCACCAAGTGCTTCAGCAGTATCATGGGATTTAGTTCTGGCTAATGCCAGTGTTACGGATTCATCAACCACATAGTCCGATGTATAAACCTGTATCTTCTTTTCAATTATTTTTTGCAATATCCTCAATGCCTCCTCATGATGTATATCTCTTTTATTATGAATGGCAAGAAACCATCCGCTGTCACCAAATACTTTCATTTTTTCAATCCATACAAGATTTCATCAACTCTCTCTGAAACCCTATCGTCCCCATAGTCAACGGGTTTAAGTCTAAGTAAAGGATCATCCTCTGGATGCGTTTTCTCTCTCATCCATAACTCAACGGCATTTCTCAAAGCATCCTTTATATTCAACCCAAAACGCTTTGCTAGATTTTTAAACTCCGCATACTCCGATGCCCCAAGTTTGGTTTGAACAACTTTTACATTTTTCATTTCAATCATATATTTTCAGCATATTATTACATGTTAAATTTACATATATAAATAAAATTAGTCCGGTGATCGTTTCTAAACCCCTATGACATCGCCCATGTCATACAGCCCCTTCTTTCCTTTGATGAATTTTATTGCTTCGATGACGCCCTTCACGAACGCGTCCCTTGAATGCGCACGGTGCTCCAGCCTTATGCTCTCACCTTGAGTGGAGAATATTACCGTGTGCTCCCCGACAATATCTCCCGCCCTTACCGCGTGAATCCCGATTTCATCTTTGCTTCTTTCTTTCAATCCCTTTCTCCCGTAAACCGCAACATCATCCAGGTTTTTGCCGAGGGCATCCGCTATCACCCGGGCTGCCCGCAGTGCCGTCCCGGAAGGGGCGTCCTTTTTAAAGATATGGTGCGCCTCAACTATCTCGATGTCATAGCCCCGATCTTTCAACAGTTTCGTTAACTCCCCCGCGGTTTTAAAGAAAACATTCACGCCGACACTCATGTTGGGAGCTATCACAGCCCCGGCATCATTTGCAAGAATGTTGTCCTTTATCTCCTGTATTTGAGCATCCGAGAAACCGGTTGTGCCAATAACCATGTCTATGCGGTTCTCTACCACTGTTTTCGAGTTCTTAACGCACGCTTCGGAAGTAGAAAAATCAACCATAACCTCTGGCTTTGATTCATTCAATATTTCATTCAAATTCTCGGAACTGCTCACTTTTACGCCAGTTGCTTCGTGCCCAACCAATAAACCAATATCCTTGCCGATGTTTGGGTTTTCCGGGACATCCACTGCCGCAACCACTTCCATTCCCTCATCCAATGCCATTCCAGCAATGCCTTTTCCCATCCTGCCGATGCCAATCAAACCAATTCTCATTTTTAATGTTTTACATAGTTTTAACTGTGCTAACTCTTCATGTGCTGTGCTTGCATACAGGTTATCTGCCCTCTAAAAAAGGGCAGTTTTAATTATTATAAGGAATAGTGATTTAATCATTTGCTATTATATATTGTAATGCTTCACGAATAATTGCTATTTGATTATTCCATGATTCATAATCCTCTCCTGAGATTTTCTTCCCTTGATTTGCATACAGTTCATTTTGTAACGCATTTAGGATATTATCTGCAGTGTTGAACATATTCTTTGTCTGTTCTTCTTTTCCATTTAGGTAGAGGATCCATCCCTGCTCTATTTTATCCTCCGAGGAGTTCAACTTAGATATTAGGATGTTTTTCAGTCCATCGGATATATTAGACATCGTTATCTCTTCCCTTAAATTGTCTACCCGGGTGTTGATTAACTTTATTTTGTACTCTGTTGGTATGATTTGACCTATCGCCGTGAATATTGTAAAGTGATCCACAATCGCCCAGACATAATTCTCATCCACATTAACCCCGGTATTATTGCACATTGTCCAATTATTGGTGGTATTATCCCAGTAGTACATCCCAAGTGTTGACTCATTTATACCCATGCCCAGAAGTTCACCTTCGTTATAGTACATCCTTATTGTCGCTGATATGAATGTGTCATTTGCAACATAGTCAACAAATCTTTGAATGTCAGTAGAATTGGGTCCATAGCCATGGGAGTAGTTGGTTGGGGGAGTCACATCAGTTATGGTCACTGTTAGAGGCTTAGAATGGATTACCGTAGCATCTGCATCCAAGGTAGAATTACTGAAATTTGTCGTTGTTATTAATGTCTCGGGGGTTCCTTCATAAATTGTTGGTGGATTTTTAATTTCATTTAAAATTTCTTTTGCTTCTAATTTAGTCAAATTCTCTTTGTCAAACACATAAATCCAGTTTAAGGTAAGATGTGAAATGTTATTTGGATTATATCCCGGATTATCGTACCATCCACCACCAGCGTCCATATACGCCCAATACCAACTTCCAGGTTCATCAACACTCCATATTACTGAGCCATTAGGCCCAGATAACATCGCATCCATTCCATTATTGCATACATGTCCAACTGGATTGTCTCCCAATTCCACAACTCCCTGTATTGACCAGGCGAAATTTGTCCATGTAGCACCGTCATGCATTTCCATTTTGATGTATTTTTGCCTTGCATAGTATGTGATATACGAATGTCTAATTCCTCCCTCCTGCTTTATAACAATCTTGACAGGTTTTTGTTCGGGCATTGATGTTGTGAAAGACCCCCATCCATCGTTATTAAGATAAGGACTCATAATGCCAAAATCATCACCATATCCCTGGGCAGTTGTATAACCCCCTGATTTGCTGTCAACTGTGACATTATTTATGTTAGCACCTATGCTCTTTCTGACTAAAAAGTTTAATTCATCATCAATTCCAATCCAGTTTGATGTGCCCGCCCATAGAACATTATCATTAACTATGATGTTTGTGTAACTTGGAGCGTCTTTAGGCTCGTTCTCCAAAATATCAAAATAAATATAATAATATCTATCAGCGTCTTGTGAAGTTGTGCCGTTTATCCCCCAGATCACTGCCCCATAAGCATTTGTTGAAGCATTATAACCAGAAGATCTGTCAAACTGCGAATCTATTTCATTTAAAACATTTCCAGAGACATCATATTCAATAACTCTCACTGAATTTTCATCAAATGTTCCATTAAAGCCGATTTGAATTAATTCTGTAAAATTCAGGGAAATTTCTATTGGAGTGTCATTTCTTAAATAATTTTCTGCATTTATTGAAACGGGAATTCTGTACGCCCATGAAATATTCCACCAACTTGAGTTTACATAAATCGCCTTTGATGCCTTATTATCCATAATTGAGTCGTCAAATTCCTCTATAGTGTCATCAGGATCCGCCTTTACATATATGCTGTGAATTCCAGAGGATGCTGTCCAGTTTACCTCCAATGTCTCTGTTTCTTCTGAAAGTATTAAATTTATTGTTTTATTCCCTATCTCAGTTCCACTGTCATCTGGATCACCGTCGTAGAATCTAACCACCACATTGCTCGTGTTTCCTGTGCCAACATTACGTATATCTGCGGTTATTGTTACTTGATTCCCAACCTCTGGATCATTATTTGAGAAAGTTATATCATTTGATGAAAGTGTTAAGTCCGGTTTTATAATTTTCGTCCGTATGATCGGCATCATTGATACAGCACTGATATTACTCATATCTCCCGATTCTACCCCTCTTACTTCAGCACCCTGTATTTTAACTTTAATGTTCTCCGGAAGCTTGGGTGTTGTTAGCATATAAGCAACACTTTTTCTTGTCCAGTTTGTAACACTGCCAGAAACTGTTGATCCCAATATATTACTCAAATTCCAGACCACGATCTGGGTGCCATCATCTTGAGGGGTTATGCTTTCCGGCGCCAATGAATAATCTGTAGCAGTATATCCAAGTGGTATTATATCTATCAATGTTACATTGTAAACATCCTTATATCCTCTATTAAAAACAGTGAGGTTCATCATTATATCGATATTAGTTTGTGGGTCCATCAAACTGTAAAGTGGTCTTTTACTTACAGTTAAAACTCCGTGAGCATCCTGGTAATTTTGAAGGGCATTCTGTCTCTGCGTGCCTGTTATGCTAGTATTTGCAAGTATAGAGGCAAGCGGCTCAGGCAGTATCTCACCACTTACAATTAACTTTGAATTGGTCTGAATAACCTGGCCCTTTTCTATACAGAACCATCCATCTGCTTGGGTCAAAGTAATGCTTTCTCCGGCAGGGACTATTGGCACTCCACCGTGTGTATAATGCACTATTGTGATATTATGGATTGTAGAGTTGTATATCTCTCCGTTAAGTAATACTAAAGCATCATTTGTTATTGTTTCATTCGTGTAATTTCCGGGAATAGTGCCCTCTTGAGTAACTCCTTCCTGTGTTGAAATAACCCCCACAAATATCGCTTCTTCAGCAAGTATAACTCCGGGATCAACCCTGACGGGTACATCACCATAATTTGTTATTGTTATCTCACCTGCTATGCCCCCGTGCATTGAACCCGACTCAACCTGCCTTATGTCTGCCAATCCGCGCGCAAATGCTTCCTGAAGTGAAATATACGCTGTTTCGGTTTGATTTACAATACATATAAAAGAGATATCAACACTCTGATTTGAATCAATAACTATATTTTCCCATGTAAGGTTCCTGCCATTTATTAATGGCTCCTGAGGCGTTCCGTTAACTTCTGCTGTTCCTGGCATATAAACAAGCGGTTCCGGCAATACATCAACTACTGTGATATTATTTGCAGTTCCTGTACCGTTATTTATTGTTAATGTAAAGTTAATGGCATCTGATTCGCTTATGAATGCCTTATCAGCGGTCTTGGTTATAGTTAAATTTCCCTCTTTCGCTAAATATTCGAACATCGTGATATTTTGTCCACTTATTGTAGCATGCCCGGGGTAATCACCGGCATTAACTGTGTGCCCCCCATATATATGCATCGTTTGGTTTGCAGCATTAATAGGTATATAGTTCCCACATAAGGAATCGCATGCCTGGAATGGCGTGCCAAATATCAATCCAAAAGCGCCATCTGGCCCACTCCAGAACTCGCTATATTGATCATTACCCGGGCAATAACCTTCAACATGCGCTGCAACTCCATCATTTGTTTCATTGAGTGTGAAGCCTTGAACCATACATGCAGAAGAAGACTGCATGCCAATAAACAATACTCCAATCAACATCGGGATTGTTGATCTACTTTTCAACATCCTTCCTATATTTATATCTTCCATTCGTTTCATTTTCGTTTTTTAATATACATTAAAACTAATACGGATTCCTTTCGTAGGTTAGGTTCTCTTCCCGCCCGAAGTTGTCAAGGTAATAACCCTTCCCTGCTTCTAATTCAAAGTATCCGGGATAATAAAGCCATGCCGTACCGGAATATATGGCGTATGACCA
>MCBC01000023.1 GCA_001723855.1 Candidatus Altarchaeales archaeon WOR_SM1_86-2
TTTCTAAGAACATCAATTATTGCCCTTTGTAGTTCATCTAACGCCCCGGGAGAGAATACATAAGTACAGTTCTTGGTTGATGAGACGTCTTTTGACCTCCTTGTAATACAGTCTATAAAGTGAAATTTATCCACATCTGCTTTAGTCTGCTTGAATTTATTGACCAATAATCCATAAGGTTTATTAGCACTTATATACAGAATTTTATTATAACTTTTACTCAGGATAGCCGATAGTTCAATCAACATTTCGTCATATTCTGCACCCGGGATAACCAAACCGATTATTTCTTTGTCGCTCAAACTTTCTTTAATGGTTTCGATATCCAATGTCATTTCTCGTTATTCTTAAATATTTTTTTAATTTTTGATGTAAAATTATGCACCTCAATTGGTTTCACAATGTAGTCTGAAACACCCAATACATCCAGAATTTCCAGACCCTTCTCCCTGAATGATGCCGAGGTAAGAAATGCTATCTTTGTGGACTTTAGATCCGGGTTTTCCCTTATCCTTTCAATCACCGCCCTGCCATCCATTCCCGGCATGAAAAAATCCATCAAAATCAGATCAACGGGTTCTTTTTCTAATTTTTTCAAACAATCATCCCCGCTTTCCGCTCCTACAACACTGTAACCTTCTTTTTCCAATATTGTTTTAACTGATTTAACAATATATGGCTCATCATCTACTATCATTACTCTGGGCATTTTTAACTATGACGTACAAATCCACACATATATTAATAAGTTCAATAAATAAAAATAAATTTGCTGTTGATGGATCTACCTTTCTGTTCCAGAAAAAACCCCCAACAATTTTGCGAAAAATCAGGAATTTCTTTTCTGTTTCAGAAAATCGGGTTCACTAAATCTCCCTCTCTATCAGGTAATCCTTAAACTCTTTAAGTAAATTCTTTGCCACGGATTCGGGGAGTATTTCATCAACATCATTCCATGCATCTGTCACAATTTTCTCTGCATATCCTTTCGCATGATCTACGGCCCCGTATTCCCTGATTATATCGATTGCTTCCCTGATTAGTTCTTTATCCCCGGTGTGCATATCTAAAATCTCCCTCAACCGTCTTTTGTCCTCCTCTTTAGCATTTTTATCCTGCAGTACATGAACGACCATAAAACTTCTTTTCCCTTCCGTTATGTCCCCCCCGATTGTTTTTCCAAACTTATTGCTTCCCGTTATATCCAGGACATCGTCTTGAATTTGAAACGCTACCCCAAGGGATTCTATGAATTCCCCCACTCTCTTTATTGTTTCATCATCCGCTCCGGCAAGAATACCGGCAAATTTTGAAGACATTCTCGCTAAAGTTCCTGTCTTAAGGGAACACATCTGGATGTATTCTTCAATGCTCACATTCCTGGCATAACCTTTGTGCCAGACCAGGTCCATCCCCTGCCCAAGGGAAAGGTTAACCATCTCCTGGATGTATGCTTCATAGATATTTAATTTCTTTTTATCTTCGACATTACTTCTAACCACAATCATCAAAGGCAGGTAATACATGAAATTTCCGCAGTTCAAAGCTATATCCAAACCGAATTCTTCCATCCTGTGCAAAGTAGGTTTCCCCCTCCTCATCTGGCTGCCATCCTCTATATCATCGACCATCAAAGTCCCGTTGTGAATAATCTCCGGGATTATGGAAAAATCGAGGATATGGGGATTTTTTGGATCTCCCCCAAGTGCTTCATAGACCAGCAAAAATAATGTCGGCCTCCATCTCTTCCCCCCGCGGCCTAAAAACTCCCAGAACGGCTCGGAAATCGCTCTATTTACGGCATCCAGATCAACATTAGTCGAGTCTTTATAAACAAACTGCAACAGCCCGCCGTCATATCTTTTCGGAATATATTTCTCGATCCTTTCATCAATCTTCTTTGCATTCTCCTCCAAAACGTCTTTAAGTTTTTTCATTGCCATATAGTTAATATTGTGGGTTAAAATATGCAAAATCGCTTTGCGATGTGGCTGACCTTTGGTCAGACAGCGCAAAACTGCATCGCAGTTTTGGCTTCGCAAGATTTACCTTGCAAATCTTGGAATCCGAAGCCATAAAATGGTTTTGCGATCCCAAGATGCGTAAAATTTGCGAAGCAAATTTCAGCACACAAAATTCCAAAGGAATTTTGATTGTTGCTTTGCAATCTTGCTTTAAAAAAAAAGTTTTATCAAAAACATGGTCGGAATTGTTGGTTATGGGGGCTATATCCCAAAGTACCGAATAAAAACGCAGGAGATCGCGAAAGTGTGGGGGGACGACGGCGAAAGAATGAGCAAGGGATTAGGGGTTTATGAAAAGTCCGTTCCAGCGCTGGATGAAGATACCGTTACTATTTCTGTTGAGGCTGCGAGAAATTCTTTAAAACATGCGGGTATAAACCCGCAGGACATTGGTGCAATCTACATAGGATCTGAATCTCATCCCTATGCTGTTAAGCCGACCGGGACCATAGTTGCAGAAGCAATTCTTGCTACCCCTGACATAATGACAGCAGACTATGAATTTGCCTGCAAAGCCGGAACCGCGGCTATCCAGACCTGCATGGGTTTAGTCGAATCCGGAAGGATTAAGTACGGGATGGCAATCGGTGCGGATACATCACAGGGGCATCCTGGAGACGCCCTGGAATACACTGCCTCGGCTGGTGGGGCGGCATTCTTAATCGGCAGTGACGGAATCATTGCGGAGATTTTGGATACTTATTCCTACACCACGGATACCCCTGATTTCTGGAGAAGGGAAGGGGCGGAGTTTCCAAAACATGGCGGAAGGTTTACCGGAGCACCGGCTTATTTCAGGCACGTAACAAGTGCGGCAAAGAAGATAATGGAGCGAAACGATATCAAGCCGGAAGATTTCAATTATGTTGTGCTGCATCAACCAAACGGCAAGTTTCCCCTGAAAGCCGGGAAAATGCTTGGCTTTGAAAAGCAGCAATTGAGTTTAGGATTATTGACCCCGCAGATAGGAAACACCTACTCTGGAGCACCTATGCTGGGGCTTGCGAATGTGCTGGATTATGCCAAAGCTGGTGATTTGATTCTTGTCACTTCCTTTGGCTCCGGAGCCGGAAGCGATGCATTCGTAATCAGGGTCGCGGGGGAAAACGAAAAGAGAAGAAACCCATGCCCCATCAAAAAGTTTATTGATTGCAGGGAATATATAGACTACGCCACCTATGCAAAATTCAGGAGGAAGATCAAGGGAGTTAGTTTAGAGAAATGATTTGATAATGATCTTTGGCAGTTCAATACAGCACATTTTGTTATGCAACAAACCCTGTTATTTATCCATACATGATTCCAGAACAGCATGCTTTTATACGTGCCCGTATGGGTTTAAGGTGTTTGTTTTTGTCAACCGTCTGTATTCTTCCGGTGTTTCTTGTGTCGCATTTGTCGGGAGTATGGACAGGATTAATAACATTTTTAGTATTATTATTTGTAATTTTAAAGAAAAGATAATGATCCTTGGAAGATCAAGAATTCTGGAACTGGTGGAAGAGAAGAATTTGATAGAAAACTTTGATATTGATTGTTTAGAAGGGGCGGGATATGACCTGCGCATCGGAAGGGTTTATAAGATAAAGTCGGAAAGTTTTCTGGGCAAATCTGAGAGAAAAACACCCCTGATTGGAGAGGAGATTGCTGATGAGCATGTCTTGGAACCCCGGGGATACAGGTTGATTGAAACGATCGAGAGGGTGAATATGCCTGCCGACCTGACGGCCAGGGTTCTTCCGAGATCAAGCGTTTTCAGGTGCGGGTGTGCCGTGATAACAGCGGTCGTTGACCCTGGATTTGGGGGAACGTTAACGATGGGTCTCAGAAATCTCTCTTCGTTTAACTTTAAATTTGAAAAAGAAGCAAGGATCGCGCAAATTGTTTTCGAGAGCGTTGACGGCGAAACAAAAGTTTATGAGGGTAAATATCAGGGCGGGAAGGTCGTATAAAAAACTTTTAAAAAAAGTTTTATCAAAAGATAAGACCGGAAAAATTATTATTTGTCCTTCCGGGTCGAGCATTCCGGATTTACGCAGAACTTCCATGGGCGCTTTCCTCTCACGATTCTTGTAAATATCGGGGATCCGCACTCGCTGCAGACGTCTGCGCCCTCTCTCTTAAGCAATCCCGAGGGCAAAGAAAAGGTAAACCTGCATTTGGGGTAGTTATCGCATCCGGCAAAATTGGATGTGAACCTGCCGTATTTCCCATGTTTTGAAACGCTCTTCAGAACCAGATTTCCGCCGCACTGCAGACATTTGCCGAGATGGCTCTGCAATCTTATTGTTTCGTCAATGGAATTTGCAAGTGCTTCACCGATGCTGTGCTCGTTCTCTTTGAATTCCTCGGAGATATGGATCAATGTTTCTTCACCCTCCTTTACGACCACTTCCGCATCCAGCTTCTTTGACCTGATTTTTTCTATCTCCTCCTCAAACTTGCGGGTCAGTTCAACACTCAAAACCTCCGGACAGTACTTGTTCAGGGTTTCTACAACATCTAAACCAAGGCAGGTTACTTCTATGGACTTACCTGTCAGATAATTTCTCTCAAACAGCACATCGATTATCTGAGAGCGCGTTGCTTTGGTCCCCAGATTATTTTTCTCCATCAATCTGATTATTGATGCAGGAGTATAGCGTTTTGGAGGGGATGTTTCTTTTTCATGAATTTCTATGCTTTTAACCTCCAATATATCCCCTTTATTGGTTATTGGCAGGGCAATATCATCAAATTTAGCGTATTTGCCGTACAGTTCAAACCATCCGTTCTCCACAGTCTTTACTCCATTTGCAACGAAAATTTCATTGTTGTTGTCCAGTTTAAGCGTAACGCTTTCCCTCACCGCATTATCTCCGAAGGTGGCAAAGAATCTTTTTGTTACGAGGTCATAAATTTTTTTGTGGTATTGAGTGGCTTTAATTTCCAACCAATCCGGTTTTTCTCCCGTGGGGTGGATCGCAGGGTGCGCAGGGTCTTTCTTTTTACCGTTATTTGGCTTTAATTTCCCTTCTTTAATTTTATTTTTTAAAATTGTGTATAAGCGGCTGTAATCCTCTATCATGCTCAATTTTTCGAGTATTTCGATAAAGTTGATTTCATCAGGCAGTTGTTGAGAGGATGTTCTCGGGTATGAAATGACCCCCGAGGTATAGAGATCCTGTGCGATTTCCAGGGTTTTCCTCGGGTGCATACCCAGTGTTTTATACGCCTCAGTCTGGAGGGTTGTCAGATCAAATGGGTGCGGCGGCTTAATTATATTCTTTTTCTTTTTAATGTCCTTCACAACCGCGGTGTTCCCGCACCGCCCCCTTATTTCCTCCACCTCCTTTTTATCCCTGAATTTATCCTTTTCATGATAGGAACTGATCGCATCCCCTTTTATATCCACAATCATCTCGATCACCCAGTACGGTTCCGGCACAAATGCCTTTATCTCTTTTTCCCTCTTAGCCAGCATGTTAAGCGTCGGTCCCTGGACCCTCCCGATGCTCAGGGTTACAAATCTGCGTGCTTTTCTTGTCGCAGAGTTTAACGCCCTTGAAAGATTAATGCCCCAGTACCAATCCAGGGTATGCCTGGTAAGTCCTGCATCAACCATCCCTTTATCTACCGGAACGAGATTGTTGTAGGCATCGACTATGGATTTGCCCGTCAGTGTGGAGAATTTCATTCTTTTAACATTCCCGGAAAAGGGATCCGCATTGCAGGCATGTTTTATTGCGTTAAAGCCAATAACGCTGCCCTCTATATCATAGTCGCAGGCGTTAATGAAGGCATCGCATTTTTTAGCAAGAAACTTGAGGTTCTCGAGATATGACTTTGTGAAAGAGGAGGACTTGGCTATCGAATACGATGGAGCCCATTCAATCTCAAACACGGGGTATTTTGAAAATCCATATCCTTTTTTTCTCTCCTTCAACCCGTAGATGTGCCCTACTGCCGGCGCCACGATTAGATTCTTATCCCCTGCCACATAGTACCCAATCCTATTTCTTGTTTCCTTTTTTGCCCCTCCCAGGGCGTTCGCGATTCTTTCTGCTACCTTGGGTTTTTCCGTGACGATCAGAGTAGTCATATTTTGATTTTAATTTTTGATAAAATAAAACTAATAAAAATATCAGATATAAAAACAAAATCCAGGATTTTAACAAAATTTCAGGGCAGAAGCAGCCCATTCTCAAGTCGGAAATTTCCGACGAGAATGAGCGGGCATTCCGCTTCGCTCCAGCCCACTTTGGATTTCCAGTGATTTAGAGGCAATTGCTCGCTGTTCTATCCTTACGCCCCTCTTTTCCACTAAATCATATATGTCTCATAAATTCATCCCTGAGTATTCCTAAATCTTTTCTGATGATTTTGTTTAACCGCCCTCTGTCAATTTTTTCACCGGGGTGAACAGGCACAAGTGGTGTTCTTCCATCTGGATGTCTAAAGAACGCGTGACCACCTTTTTGACGAATTTTCTCAAATCCTAATTTTTCTCAAATTCTGAACAACTCTTTTGCAGATAGTAAGGGTAATTTTGGCATTTTAAATTTAGACAGTCACTTTTTGTATTCCTATGAACTTTTCTGTGATAACTAATGGCTGCTCTACACATTCTAAATAAAGAGAAATCGCTTCTTTGGTTCTTTTAATAAGTTCGTCATAGGATTTTGCCTGTGTGTGGCAACCTGGAAGTTCGATTACTTCGGATATTAAATAACCGTCTTCCCCTTCCTCTATTATTATATTGAATTCGTTCATTGTTGGTAATTAATATTATATTGGTTTTGATATTTAAAAAGATTGTTTAATCTTTTCTTTATTTTTAAAAAATAACTCAAGGCAGCAACAGTCGGGAATTTCCGACGAGAATGAGCGTATTTCCGCTCTATGCTTCGCTATCGCTCGCGATATTTCCTCGTATGACTCGGAAACGCTCCAATACGCTTAGGATATAGATCAGGGCAGAAGCAGCCCGTTCTCGATCTTCCGGGGCAGGTATTCCTCGGCAACGAACTCTAAGGATTTTGAAGCAAGTGCCTGCTGTTCTATCCTCACGCCCTTCTTTTTCATCAGTTTCAACTCTTTCTTCCATCCCCTCCTCTGGAACCAGGGGTATTCAAGCAGTTCAGCAATCCTTTTTTTATCGACATCCTTTAACTTCTCCGTCACCGAATGGAGATCATAAGTGTCTATGTCCGTCATTGTCATCCCAACAAACCGCATTGCTGGGGTTCCCAAACGCTCAGATTCATGGGCCAGCGCGAAAGAGCCTGCTTTCAATACGGAGTAGATGTAGTAACCCCACGGATCGCCGTCGCTGAACGCTATCACTGGAAGATTTAATTCATTATGGATGCGGTTGATTAACCGCCTGCACCCCCTTGCCGCCTGCCCTTTTGTTGCGATCATGATGCAGTTATTCTTTAAATGATACTTCTCCTCCACCAATCTATCAAACATTGCTCCGGTTTCAATCACAAGCAGGTAATCCGCCTCGACAGATTCGAAGTTATAATGCTCGACAATTGAAGGAACCGCAAGTCCTGACCTTCCAAGTTTGGAGCAGTCAATAATGTCTCCTGAGTCTTCTATCACGATCTTTCCAATAATTGTTCCCTTATCATCCGCTTTCAGATGCAGCTCCTCTCTCATCACGCCCAGTGCCACCTCCAGATCAACTATCAGCGGATCCGACTCACTTTGTTCGTCAAATGTGTTTTCCTTTGTCCCGGCAATCGTATGCTTCAACTGGTAATACAACTCCCTGATAGATGCGGTTTTTCCTGCTGAAACCAAATCCTTGGCTTTAGATGCTATCAGCACGGTCTGCATAAATTTTTTTGAATGGGCGATGTTGAGGAACGATCTTGCAGATGTTTTATCCCCCAGCTGGAGCAGATTCTGTTCTGAGTCCCACTCCACGTTGCCCTTGCTTCTTATCGGGACATCTATGTAAGGGGACGTATGGGAGGTAATGGCGTCTGAAACCTTTCTGCCAAGATCTATGAGAAGGGATATTACTTCCTCATCCTCCCTTTTATTCAAATCTCTCATCTTTATTTTTATTTAATTTAATAATATAAAATTTAAAGATGGTAGGATTAAGACCGGCAAGATGCTACAAGTGGGACAGCAGGCCATATACAAGGGTTAGGAAGGACCAGTCAAAATCGTTTATTACAGGTATCCCGGGATCCAAGGTTATTCATTATGACATGGGTAACGCCAGCGGGAGTTATGATACGATCGTTTCACTTATGGCGAAAGAAAAAATTCAGATAAGGCATAATGCTTTAGATGCCGCAAGGATCACAGCAAACAGGGCATTGGAGAATGAGCTGGGGGCTAAGAATTATCATTTGAAGATTAATACATACCCGCATCACGTAATGAGGGAGAATTCCATAGCCTCCGGTGCCGGTGCCGATCGAGTCCAGGAGGGGATGAGAAGATCTTTTGGAAAGCCGCTGGGGAGGGCCGCGAGAATAGCGAAGGATCAGGATGTTTTAAGTGTGAGGGTTGCCAGGGGGGATGTAAAAACCCTGGATGACAGCACCAGCATTAAAGTTGCAAAGGAAGCATTAAAAAAAGCCGGAATGAAATTGCCAGGGGAAATGGAAATTGTTATTAAAAAATTATAAAAACAACCTTCTGAAACAGCAAAATTTCAAAGAAATTTTGTGTTCCAGAACTTGCGAAGCAGGTTGTGACTGAGAGACTTCGTCTCTCAGACACGTGTCAGAGTTTCGCTCTGCCACATCTGCGAAGGTTGATCATCATAGTGAATAAGGGGGGTGTTTAAGACACTTCGTGTCTTACACATACAAAACACATAGTGTTTTGCATATTTCACCCCCTGTGCTCTTCAAAAGTAGAAAAAAACCACATAGTTTGTAATTACAATAAAAAATGGGTCTTAAAGAGATTGAGGCAAAGATAAGGGAGGACGGGCAGAAGCAGGTTGACGATATTAATGAGAAAGCCGATAGGAGGATAAAATTGATTGATGAGCGGATAGACGATTACGCAAAAAAGCAAGCCGAGAAGGTTAGAAAAGATAAAATGAGCGAAATCGAATTGCTTGCCCGCCAGATAATCGCAGACGCCAATATCAAAGCAAAACAGAGGGCAGATAAGGAAAGAAACCTGGTCATTGACAGGGTCTTTGATGCAGCGAAATCAAAAATACTGAACGCCTCCGATAAGGAAAAGAAAGAAATGCTTGAGAGCCTGGCTGCCGAGGGAACAAAAGAGATCAAAGGAGGTGCAGAGATTCTGGTGGACAAGAAATATGCTAAACTATTAAAAGACGCGGTACCCTCGGATATCGGGGATTTCGGGGTTATAATCAAAAGTAATGACGGTAAACTGAAGATCGACAACACGCTGAACAACAGGCTGAAGCAGATGGAGCCGAATCTGAGGCCGAAGATCGCTTCCGTGCTGTTTTCTTAAGGGGTAATTTGCGGGAGATTGCTTTTTATTTTTTTAGACATAAACTTTAATGAAGTTCCCTGCAAAAATGGATTTTTTCGATGAAATAAGGAATACAAGAGCGAAAATAACATCAAAGGAGATCGGAACAATAATATTTGTAATTGCCGGTTTATTCTTACTTTTTTACTCTTTCATAGCCGCGGATACTCTTGTTGGCGGAGAATCCATAATTGAGAACGCAATTTTAAAGATCATCCTTCTTACCTGCATGATCGCAATTGGAATTTATCTGATCAATAAAATAGGTTCATCTATAGAAGAAAGTTTAAATATCATTGCTGTGGTGCTGTTATCTGCCGGGGTGGGTATGCTGGTTTTCTCGTTCATAACCGCAAATGCTTTTGTTAATGAGGGCCCCATACAGGGAAAACCATACTGGGTAAAGGGCATATTTTTTTGTTTGATGATAGGGGTCGGATATTATCTAACGAAAAAGGGAATTGAACTGGTGGGTTCAAAGGTCAGCGGCATTGTAACAGCACCAATAGGGATTGGTATGCTATTGTATTCATTTATAACCGCAAATAAATTTGTTGGCGGGCACATAAGTATCGGAGAACATTTCATTGATGTAAGATTCTTCTTTTTCATTCTTATGGTCGCAATAGGCGTGTATTTGAGCGGGAGGGGCGCAGCGGAGTTAAAGATATCGATGGGGGTGAAACAGAATGAGAAGCAAGAACCCAAAGCGGTTAAAAGAGCAAAAAAGTCCGTGAGCGGGTCTGCCGGATCCGGACATATTCCAAAAATAAAGCAAAAGCGATGCCCGATAACTAAAGTAAAACTGGAAGAAATACCGGGTGATAAATTATACCTGTGCCCGGATATGACATGCGGGACATTTTATCACTATGATGCAGTTAAAAAAATGGATAAATGCATAAATTGCGGGCGGAAGATCACAAAATAGGACTCCTGTAATTTAACGATGCCTTTTATAAAGTAGCCATGTGTTTTTATATCCAAAATCTAATTATACTAAAAATGCCAACAGGAACCGTGAAATTCTTTAATGCACGAAAACGGTTCGGCTTTATTGAACAAGATGAAGGAGAGGACGTATTTGTTCATGAGAGTGGAATTGTAGAAGGGCCGAGTAGAATTTGAGGTTGCGCAGGGGGATAGAGGCCCAAAAGCTGAAAATGTTAAAAAGATATAACTTTTGTTAAATCTATTCTCGTGTGAACAAAAAGGTTGCAAGTATGATAGTTTAAGTTTTTTATTTTTTATTCTCAACAGCTTTCAGAAATATATCTTCTAGATTAGAGTCCTCTCTCTCTACCCCGAATTTCTTTTTTAACTCCTCAACACTCCCATATGCGGCTTTTTTTCCTCTGTCCAGTATTGCCACCCTGTCGCACAGAATTTCCGCTTCATGGAGATTGTGAGTGCTCATCAGCACCGTTTTGCCTCTCCCGGACAGATTCTTCATGAATTCTCTGATAAAGCGGGAGGTTATCGGGTCTAAACCGACAGTTGGTTCATCAAAAATCAATATTTGCGGGTTATGAATCAATGCCCTTGAAATCGCCACCTTTTTCTTCATGCCCTTTGATAAAGTCCCGATCTTGCTGTCCATCTTCTCCCCTATTCTCAACAGATCAAGCAGTTCACTGATGCGTTTTTCAGCATCCTTGCGGGGGATATTATAAATTTCAGAGAAGAATAAAAGATATTGCTTAGGGGTCATGTCCTCGTAAAGATGCGTTCCTTCCGGCAGATAACCTATGACCCTCTTTATCTCCAATTCCGACTCATGAATGTCAAGGTTGTTGATCAAGGCGGTTCCGGATGTTGGGCTCATGAGGCAGCAGAGCATCTTTATCGCGGTTGTTTTTCCTGCCCCGTTAGGGCCGATTAAGCCGAAAAGCTCCCCCTTCTTTACCTCAATATTCAGGTTATCAACCGCCTTCAGCCCGCCATAGACTTTTGTCAGGTTTATTGTTTTGATCATCTCTTGATCATCAATTAATTATTTTCAAAGTTAATAATTATAATAAGAGATGAAACCGAGAAATATATTGCTTGTTGCAAGATGGGAAGTTTCAAGACCTGCAAAGTCTAAATTTTCCTTGATGTCAATCTTATTATTACTGCTTACCATCGTTCTGCTCCCCCTGACTTTATCCAATCTTTCTTTTGAAGGATATAAGATATCGCTGGGGAGTTATCATCTCTATAGGACAGGGGTGAATGATCATTCTATAATAGATGATCTGAGGGAATTCCAGAGAATTGATCCGGTTTATGTTGACCGATTTGAAGGGTACGAGAAACTTAAGAATGAACAGATAGATATTTTGATATTAAAAAAGGAAGAAAATGTTGTCATCCATGTGCCCGCATCAGATAAAGGGGCTGCGGGGTTTAATGAACTTAAAAGGGATTTTGAAGCATTAAATGAGAGGCATATAAATGAGAAAATATCCGAAAATGACAGCATGCATTATATTTTAAAGCCGATAGTCATTGAACTCAATTTTCTTGAGCCCCAAATCGTTGAAGAAATTGAAGGGGAAGCAGAAGAAGAGAAAACTCCCGGCGCAGAAGTGTCAGAGCTCCCTGAGCCCGAATCGATGGAGGTGATAACGCCGTCAAGCTTGACTTTGCCGTTCCCCTTCCCCTCACCCATCCCGGCATTCATTTTTGTCGC
Source organism: Candidatus Altarchaeales archaeon WOR_SM1_86-2 (assembly GCA_001723855.1). The sequence continues at coordinate 12,169 of MCBC01000023.1, forward strand.
CCCGGTATTCTTCTTTTCACTATTTTTTGCATCATCTATCCTCAGGGAGAAAATAAAAAGGGTTGGGGAGTGCTTGCTTGCATCGCCCATCACCTCTTCGGAGATAATACTCGGGAAACTGTCCCCGTATCTTATTATCGTATTGGTCACATCAATACTCGCGATGATTGCTCTGGGAAATTTTTCCATATGGGTCATACTGACAATTCTCCCGATAACGTTGGCGTCGATGGGGATGAGTGCCATAGTGGCCATACTGAGCAAAAGCCCGCGCGATATGAACTTCACCCTGATGTTTTTTTACCTTTCATTCTTTGCATATCTTTTTTACCCCATGCTTTTTGTTGATATCCATCCGATATCTGCACTTTCCCCCATCACGCTTATGAGCCAGGCGATTGAGGAAAACGGCAAAGCAGACCTCTTTACTTTCACACCTGCGCTTTTACCAATATTGTTTCTCTCCGTTATCTCCTTAATTTTCAGTATCGGGATGTTCAGGGAAGAAGTGCTCTTTACTCAGCGCTCGGTTACAGATAAATTATACGCGGTGTTTGATCTTTTTGACATAATATGGGGGTCGCTTGGAAAATATGCTTCATGGACGGCAGCATTTCTCGCGGGCGTTATTTTGATACCTGCGGTTTACCTGCTTGAACTTGCACTCCTCTTCTTATTATTTCCGTTAGGCGGCGGCTTACTAATCATTCTCCTGCCCGTTGTAGCATTTTCAGAGGAACTGGCAAAGATTTTTGGAGTTGCTGCATTCATAAGAGGGGGCAAAATAAAGAACGGGTTTTTGTTTGGGGCGGTATCCGGGGCGGGATTCTTTTTTGCAGAAAAATGCCTTTCTCTGATATACCTCACGGAATTTCTCACAGAAGAGGGCAAAGCCTTTCTGGCAGCAGAAGGCATGTGGGCTATACTGTTCGTCCAAATTCTCTGCTCAGCAATCGCAGGCTATGGTTTTTCGCTGACCCGGGGAAAGTTCTCATTTAAATCAATTACATTTTTGCTCACGGCAATAGTTTTACATTTGATATTTTATATTATAATATTATTATAAAAATGACGGGAATCAAAAAAATATTTGTGCTTTCAAAGAAGGAGATAATAAAACTTATTAGGGAAAAGTCATTCATATTTGTGATCCTTGCACAGCTTATGGTGCTTTCCGTATCCGTCACGTTTTCAACCGCTTATTCTGAATTGTTTTACTCCCAGCTTCCCGCCACCGTTCTGGATGTGGGCGTTGTCGGAGATGATAGTTTTGTATCCGGTATTAAAGAATCGGGAGTAAAGGTCCACAGGGATTCCGAGTGGGGGGCACTTGAGAAGTATGACAGGGGGGTATACGATGCCGTGATTATCTGCAACAATTTTTCGGGGTTATTTGAAAGCAACAAGCAGATTAACATAAAAATTTATACGCCTGGCGGCATGAGATCAGTACTGCTTGTGGTGGGCCTCAAGGAAACGCTGATGGGTCTGGAGGAATCCGCAAGGAGCGCGAGGATAGATGTTTTTGAAGCAGATGTTGACGAGTTTGATACGAAAATAATAAGAAGCGATGAGAGACTCCCTAAACCCCTGGAGATCATATACGGGATTCTTTTGCCTTTACTTATCCTGTCCACTGCCGTAATATCAGGAAATTTGACGATAAATCTCGTGGCGGAGGAGTTAGAAAACAAGACGATTGAGCCGTTGCTGTCTGCCCCGGTATCGATAAAGGAGCTGTTCTTAAGCAAGGCTCTCACCGCGCTGCTTCCCCTCCCATGCCTGGCTGGATTGTGGATGTTGATCCTAGCATCGAAGGATTTCCCGATCTCGTATCCCGCTGCTTTGCTTTTGTTGTCCGTAACTTATGGGATGGTTTTCGTGTCCATAGGGATCATAGCAGTATCAATTGCGAAATCAAGAGATGACGCACACAACATATTTGCGCTCTCTCTGCTGCCGACATTTGCGCTTTTACTTCCTTTGTCGGGGGAATGGATAGAAAAATTAGGCTGGTTTACGAATATCATGCCCACCTACCTTATCACAAAGTTTTCACTTGCAGGCGAACTGTCTTTTGGCATAACAGCGGGGCTCCTTGTAACCGCGGCAATATCAATGCTCCTATTTTCGGCATCGCATGGATTTGCGGCAAAAAGATTTAAATAAACGGGTTTCAAGATTATTTCAAATGAATTTAGCAATAAGGAAATGCCCGGAAAGGGATCTGGAGGGGGTTAATATGCGGACGGGGAAGATGCCCTGGTTATGGGACTAAATTTATTGGAAAAAAATGCTTTCAGGATTTGTTGAGAAATACGGCTTGATGTATTCGGAAATGCTCGGGATAAATCTGAAAAGTAAGGATGAGGGGGAGATATTAAAATGGTTTTTGGCAGCAATTCTTTATGCTATGCCGATCAGGGAGATCTCGGCAGAGAAAACTTATAGATGCTTTTCCCGTCACGGAATTTTAACTCCGGAAGAAATTTTGGATGCCGGCTGGGATAGATTGGTGGAAATCCTGGATGAAGGGGGTTATACAAGGTACGATTTTAAGACAGCAGATAAACTGCTTGAGGTTTTTGGCAATCTCCAGAGATTCTATGACGGAAGTTTAAGTAAATTGCATGAAAGTTCTTCAGATTCGGCGGACCTGGAGAATAAACTAAAGGAGCTTGGAAAGGGAATGGGGGACACAACAGTTTCAATATTTCTGAGGGATATGAGGGGGATATGGGAAAAAGCAGACCCAAAACCAAGTCCTTTGGTAAGGGAAGCGATGAAGAATCTTGGTATGGTGGATTTAAAAGCCGCCGCAGAGAAGGAAAAATTAGATCTTATATGGCTTGAAACAGCATTACTAAGACTTGGAAAGGATTTTTGCAGGAAAAGTAAATGCTTGGCGTGTCCCATAAAAAAGATTTGTAAAAATGTCTAAAGTGGTTGTTGTTAAAGGTAAAGAACATGAAGCAATGGTTCGGAGGGGGCTTTCTGAACTAAGAATCGCACCCGGAAGAAAAAAGATTGTTATAAAGCCCAATCTAATTGACAACCGTCCTTATCCGGTAACCACGAACGCAAAAACAGTTGAAGGCATTGTCAAATATTTTATTGATAAGGCAGATGAAATAATAATTGCCGAGGGCTCTGGATGGTGCAGTGAGGGAACATTGGAGGCATTTGTCCATCAGGGATACATGGAACTTGCCAAAAAATATAATATAAAACTCACGGATTTAAATGAAGATGAATATGAAATTATAGAAAATCCGGATGCAATGATTTTAAAAAAATTTGAACTTCCAAGGACACTGAAAGATTCTTACCTGATCTCTGCCCCCGTATTGAAGAGACATTCAATCTGCAAAGTAACCCTTTCGTTGAAGAACATGATCGGTGCAAGTATCTTAAGCGATAAGGGAAGATTTCACTTTCTTGGAATAGATGAAAGTATAGTGGATATAAATCTCTATAAGCGCCCCGATTTAGCGGTAATAGACGGTGTTGAGGGAAATGTCGGCATGGAACTTGAACATAAGCCAAAAAGGTTCGGGGTGATGATATTTTCTGAGGATCCCGTGGCTGCGGATGCCGTTGCCGCTGAAGTTTTAGGTGTTGATCCGCAAACAGTAAGACATTTGAATCTTGCGCAGGAGAGGGGTTTAGGAACACTGGATTTTGATAAAATCAAGGTGCAGATTCTGGAATAAATACACACCATCTGTTGTAATTGGCATTTTTATATGTATTCGAAAGTATATACTTTCTAATTGTAATACAAGCCGTATGGTTCTCAATATTATTATAACCTTCATGAGATTTGTTACCTCTATGAACTATATGCTGCAAGGCATTGGGGGGGTCGGAGACCCCCCCAAATTCATTCTGATGATCAACCTTTCAGAAGGTTGTTTTTTATTAACAAATACAATAAAGATAAAAATATGAAAGAATGTTGTGCCGTCTTTGGGGCTTCATCTGACGAGGAGGTTTTCTATACCGTATATTACGGCTTATACGCTTTGCAGCATCGCGGCCAGGAGTCAGCGGGGATCGCTACATGGGACGAGGAGGGAGGAGTGGAATCCATAAATATATATAAGGATATGGGCCTCATCTTTGAAGCATTTAAATACCCAGGTAAATACGATCATCTTAAAGGCACCGTTGGGATCGGGCATGTTCGGTATTCCACAACGGGGGAATCAGGGATTGAAAATGCTCAACCCCTGTTGATAAATTACGCTAAGGGAAGCTTTGTCATTGCGCATAACGGAAACCTTACCAACTCAGAGGAGTTAAAGGAGGAGCTAGCTCGGGGAGGATCAACATTCACCACCACAACAGACAGTGAGATTATTGCCAAGTTGATTGCCCAGGAGCACAGGGACGGCGATATGGTTGACGCGATAAAAAATGCCATGAAAAGGTTGGAGGGATCATATTGCCTGGTTATGATATATGAAGGCAAATTAATGGGCATACGGGACCCGCACGGCTTCAGACCTCTGGTTCTGGGCAGAAAGGACAACACTTATGTTATAGCATCAGAAAGCTGCGCACTGGACGCATTAAACATACCTCTTTTAAGGGATGTCGAGCCGTCGGAGATCGTGGTTATCGAGGGAGATAAAATCAGTTCGTTTAAAGGTGCGAGGAAAAGGATATCGCACTGCGTTTTTGAGTACATCTACTTTTCCAGGGCGGACTCTATAATAAACGGCATTTCCGTTTATGATGTCCGGAAAAGATTGGGGCAGATATTGGCAAGAGAGGCGCCGGTGGAGGGGGATATTGTAGCAGCGGTGCCGGAATCGGGGATTACAGCAGCAATAGGTTATGCAATGGAATCAGGGATACCTTACGGCGAAGCGATGATAAAGAACAGATACGCGGGTAGAACATTTATAATGCCCTCCCAGTCAGAAAGAGATGAAGGGGTCAGGGTAAAGTTAAACCCGATCGCCAATGAAGTTAAAGATAAGCGCATAATCCTGGTTGATGATTCTATTGTCAGGGGCAGCACATCCCGCCGGCTTATAAAATTGCTCAAGAACAACGGGGCAAAAGAGGTGCATATGAGGGTTTCCAGCCCCCCGATAAGATACCCGTGCTACTACGGCATAGATATGCAAACAAAAGGTGAGTTTATAGCAAGAAAGTTTGATGAAAATCTGAAGAAATACAGGCCCAGAGAAATCGAGGAGATAAGGAAGATAATTGGCGTGGATTCGCTGGCTTATATATCTTTAGAAGGTTTGGTTGAGGCAATTGGCTTGCCAAAAGAGAAATTATGTTTAGCGTGTCTGAACGGCGAGTATCCCATAAAAAAGAAGATTCAGACAAGGTTATGATTTTTATGAAAGAAATGAAAAATAAAAATACATCTGAGTACAAGAAGGTTTTGATACTCTATTTTTCCATGACAAAACAGTGTGAAAAGGCAGCAGAGGCGATTGCAGATGGATTGAGAAAGGAGAACCGCGGGGTTGTGTTAAAAAAGGTTGTGCCAGTAAAGGAATACATCTTTCCGTTCAAAAGCAAGCTGGATTTCTTTAGATATTCAATGGATTCACTGCCATGGAAAAAGATAGATATAAAGCCGCTTGATGTCGATACCGGAGGATTTGACCTCATAATAATAGGTACTCCAACCTGGTGGCTGTCCCCCTCTCCACCAATATACGCGCTTCTTTCAAAGGAGAACAGGATATACTTTGAAGGAAAAAAAGTCGCAGTATTCATATCCTGCAGAGCTATGTGGCGGAGAGATCTGAAAATTATCACCGACAGGCTGAAAAGTCTTGGAGCATATTTTATCGATGTTATCGCTCTTCAGCACCAGGGAAAAGAACCAAAGAGGATCATATCGCTTTTTGCATATCTTTTCACTGGGGAGGAATTTAAGCCGGATTTTTTGAGGGGAATGCTCTATCCCTATGGACTTGGAGAAGGGGAACTTGAAAAGGCAGAACAATTTGGTTTGAAGATGGGTAAATTATTGAATAAATGATTTATTTTTTATTAAAATAATAAATACAAAAAATGGATTCAAAAAAATACAGGGTTGTGTCAATAAGCGGGGAGGATAAGTTTGATGCTTTGGATAAGGTTTTGAAGGAAACCGATTTTTTTGGCATTTTAAATGAACATCTCAAAGCAAGCGGAAAAAAGAAAAAAGACTTCTCCATAGTGATCAAACCGAATATTATGATGTGCTATAAAAAGCAAGATCCAACGGTCGTGTATACCGATCCGGGATTGGTTGAACATCTGATCGGTAAGATTGCTGAGAAAGGATTTCTAAAAATAAGCGTTGTTGATGCCCAGAATGTTTTCAGCAACTGGTTTGAGAACAGGGATGTATTAACCGTGGCAAAATACGCCGGTTATTCAGAAAAAAATTATAAGATCGTTGATTTAACCGAAGAGAAAGTGCCGTATGACTATGGAGGAACCTCCGGAGAACATTATGTGGGGCCCACATGGAGGGATGCGGATTTCAGAATTTCCTTTGCAAAGAATAAGACACATTTCGCATGCTATTCCACTTTAGCGGTAAAGAACATCTACGGCACAAGCCCTGAACCAAATAAATTTCTGGAATATCATACTAAAAGAGAATATCACACGATCACGGTGGATATACTGAAAAACTTCCAGGTACATTTCGGCATCATTGATGCTTTTTGGAGTTCTGACGGAATAATGGGTTTAAAAACCGATTATACCCCAAAAAATACAAAAACCATTATCGGGGGCGAGAACATCATCGCTGTTGATATGGCAGCGAATAAGAAGATGGGTTTGGAACCAGCAGCCGGGAATCTTTTAGAATTGGCTGTAAAGGAGTTTGGCAAGCCGGAGATCGAGATAATAGGAGATGATTCCGTTTATAAGGACTGGGATAATGTCCCGCCGTTTATAGATAAAATAAGCGATGTAATGGAGGAATTATATTCATTTTCAAATTTCTTCGGGTTTCTGAGTTCAGAGATGGACACCGCAAAGTTTCCATGCAAGATAGAGGGGCCCAGCATATGGAGAAAGATCATCCTGAAATTAAGGAGATTTATTCTGCGGATTTTGATGCTGATTTCAAGATTTGAGTGATATTAACTCTCTCTAAAAGACCTGGGGAGAAGATATAATGGATACTTACGAACAAGAGTAAATCCTCCAAAGTATAAGTATCAGTATTATAATCAGTATGATTATTCCAATAACCATCCTCCGCCAGTACGCTGGTTTCTTCCAAAGCACAAGTATCAGGATCACAATTAGTATTATTATTAAGATAACAAGCCACCAGGGGATCTTACCTTCGCAGACATTGCCTGGCGCGATGCATTTACTTGTATCAAAGTGACAAGTAGAATCACAAGATAATGCTCCGCCAATGAAATTATCGAGATCCTTGCAGCCAGTTACCTGACCCCAGTTACGACCGTCACATTCTTCTCCAGGACCTATAATCCCATCACCGCACTTTGTCCGAGTAACTTGGATTTCAATGCCGCCAACGATTTCGCCGTTAATATATTCAGTAATGGTGAAAATGTGTGTTTCACCTACTTGTGCACCATCTGGCGCGTCCACTATAAGTGTTGCTGTCTTGGTTTCCCCCGGATCTTGATCTTGGGGGTAGTCTCGTTTTATTCGAGCCGGCCAGAGGATTGGCGGTCCATTTTCCACTCCAACCTGTCTGACTTCAAGAAAGGGTAAGGCGGTTGTGTCTGTAGGATTAGTGACATTAAAAACAATCTCTCCTGGAGAAGACACTGGATGAACATCTGTATTCTCTTGACCCTTGTTATTATTAAGATTCTCATCCCACGGATGATCAATCGTGACTACAATGCAGCTATGACCTGTGACACTTGGTGTCCATGTAACTTCCGCTGTCGCATTTCCCCCGGCAGGTACTGTAACCGTGTCAGTACCAAAATCGTTCCAGATCTTTTGCCCAGTTCCCCAAAATGCCCATTGAAAATTCACCTTCGTATCATTAGCAGGTACCGTGGCGTCGTTATGGATAGTGGCTTTGACTGTGTAGGTTGTTCCCACCCTAAGATCATTTGAAGCTACGGCAACACCAGTCAACTTATCATAAATCTGGATCTCTGGATTATTCCAACGGGGATCACCACCGGAGGGATTAAGATGCCATGTTGATGAATCCCACTGGGAGTATGTATATGGATCCGGCAGCGGCTGATCTGGCAGTCTCCGAAACATCGTAACTGCTACCCTGCCTGATGTTTGCCCGACTGCGACCACATTGACAGGACCTACTGTACCGGCAGGGACGGTAAAGTTTTTAGAAAAGCTCCCACTGCTTGCGGTGGCATTCGTAGTAGTGCCCTCAAAATTGATATCAGCTGTTTCGCTGCCGACAAAATTGGTCCCATCAAGTGTAACCGTAATTCCAGCAGGGCCATTTTCCGGATTCGTTGAAAGCATCGCTCCACCACTGGTTACTGTGATGTTTTCTTCATAGGGTCGGTAGTTATGCTTTATGACAGTAACATTTATTTCCCCGCCGGAAGATGGTGTGATGTCAAAGAATACCTGCCCGGATGTATCAGTGTATTCAACTTCGTACACATCATTACCTTTTTGCAGACATACTCTTGCATGATGAACCGGATCACCTCCGCTATTGTTCACTGTAACCACGAACTTCTGAGATCCTCCGGAACCGATGGTATCCGGATGAGTTACGGTCAATGCTGTTGGCTGCTCTGTCCAGATAGCCATCTCTGGGTCACCAAAGAGATGGAAAAGTTCAAATGTAAGATTAGTATAATCACCGGTATATCCATATTCACTTGCCATGTAAACTTTACCGTAGGTTAGCACCTGGCCAGTGCTGAACAAGCCACCAGATGCAAAAGACGCATCAAAGCCTGGCCATGTTGCATCAATAAATCCTCTGATCATTTGATCATTATACCCACTATAACTGTTGCGTGTGGATCCAATAGCTGCGACTGCTCCACCGTTTTGTTGCCGGGTGAATTCTTCACAGAAAGACTCGAAGTTTCGAGTCAGAGCAGGATCATTAAGTTGATCAATTTCACCATCGAACCAGCCAGACTGGCATTCTATGCTAAAAACGACAGGTAACAGATCACCGTTTGTTAACCCGGCAATATCTACCGTGTTATATGGGGGATCACCCCATCCATCAATACCTGACCCCCAACAAGGACTACAACCACACAACGAATGACACCAGAAGTTTCTAGATGCTCCATGATCCCTGTGGTAGACAAGGAGTCGTCCAGCATTGATGGCATTGGTAATGTCCGCGGTGTTACCATTCCATGCAAAACCAGTTGCTCGTAACAAACCGGGCGGGAGAGGGAGCCCGTCATCCCAGGAAAAATAGTCACCTGGAGCAGGACTGTAATTCATTGGGTTTACTGCAGCATCAGTCGAATAGATTCTTTCAACAGTGTAACCTTGCGTCAGCAAATAGTCTCGAATCTCTTCGGAGGTCAAAACGAACCGTCTGTCTTCATACCCGTCCCGACGGGTTATCCATATATTCCATGGGGGGCCGGACCATACATCATCATCCTGGAAGTAGGCACAAGCAGATGCATGGGAGTAGAAAGTGGCATTGTTGGGGGGATCGCGTTCATAATTTAGGGTCTTAGTGACGATAGTAGCGGCTTGTGCAGCGGTATCCACGGAAATTCTACCCACATAAATATCCGGAAAATAGTCGGTTCCATCAACGGTTGCATAATATAAGTCTGTTGGAGTATCAAAACCACCATGCATATCGCTTGGATGGGGATTTTCATAGTGGGTGGGAATAAAATCCGAGTCCCCAACCAGTAATACATAACTTGGTGGCAGAACCCATGTATCATAAGCATTTTGAATGTAATCGGTGATATTATCGGCAGTGAGACCGGCAGCATTGATATCTGAAGTGTTTACTATTATTGTCGGCACACCTTTCTTCACCTTCCAGTCTCTCAAGGGTACAACTTCGTTGTAGAAATTATCATGGGTAATGATTAGGTACTCCGCACCGCTGCCGGGAGACCATGAAGGTGGGTCGTATACATCCAATTGCTTGTCTGCGTCTTCTATTTTATAGACTGTGCTTCCATCAATTATTTTCCAATTGTTCGCATCTATTTTTGAAATTTTTGCGTTTTTAGACAGGCTGTAGTTATTATTTTTAAAAACCCCCATTACTTCATCATGCATTTCGCCCTCTTCAAGGAACTCTCTATACTTTGGACTCATGCTAAACAAATACTGTAAACTTTTCGGGGGCATATATCTATAATTCTGGATAAATGCTTGGCACAAAGGTTCAAATGCTGGAGATAACGCCCTTTTGTCAATCGCTTCAATTTGTGCCTCTCTATCATAGTTCAATCTTACTTCAATTTTTGAATGAACCTTGAGTTTCTTGGTAACCGGATTGAATTGCACGGGATAGAGATTCACCTCCACAATTCTATGACCTCTGATAATGATTGGCTTAACTCCATCCATGCCTTCCACCGAAGCGGTATAAGATGGAAAGAAAGCATCGGTCTTGTAGGTTACATTGTCAATGACAAAGGGCGGCAGCGTGGCATTAGCTAAGTCTACAGGCGGTTCCTGGGCGGGAATCACATTATAGCCATCTAAAACCTGCTCATCCATGTAGAGAATCTCTATATCATTGATATTGATGTTGTGAGGAATCTCGAAATATCTGGTTATCACGGGAACAGCGGGTTTTCCGACATCAGAGATATGACCTGCACTGGGAACATTAAGGTGATGAAATACGGTTCCATTAACATTTGTAGGTAGCACATACATCCCATAGATGTTGGAATCCACAGAGATCCCTGTAGTGTCTTCGGATTTTGGAAGTATCCTGGAGAGAGTTCCCGGGTCAAATCCTGCAATAAATGGAACCCATGCGGCATTGCCTAATTTAGGATCACAGGTGTCCCCTACACCATCATTGTCTAAATCCCTCTGCTCGGGATTATAGATGGCGGGGCAATTATCTACAATATCATTAATACCATCCCCATCAGAGTCCGCGGCACTAACCAAATCGCTAAAAATTAAAATCATTCCAAAAACCACAATACAAAAAATCAACCCGTTCGTTAAAAATTTTCCAGTTTTGAATATTTTATACATTTTTAATTGTTGATATATCATACATTTTAAATATATAAATATATTCGATACTATTTTATTTTCAAAAAAGACTTTTAACAATTTCGCTAAAAATCAGGAATTTACTCTCTGATTCAAAAAAGACACAAAAAAATTTGATTTTTTTTCATTTCTCACTGAAAAATCTAAACAGAAGGTATAACAGGGACAGGGTATCAACGGCCCCGACCGCGATGCCGTTTATCAAGAAACCCGTTGCGTTAAGAATCGGGGTTGCGTTTCCAGCCAGCCATTCACTGTACGTTCCTATATGGAAGGACCCGTCTGGTGTGGGGGATAGAAGGACTAAAAATAATAACCACAGCATTTTCCCCCTTATACTCTTTGATACTTTTGTTTATCTGGCTCATGTAAAGTTAAGGATGAGCGTGAACGACTCACTAAAGTAAAACGAATACTGATATGCAAGCGGTCGGTTATAACCTCCGGGAATCATCCCCATGCCCTATAATAGACCATACTCCGGCTCTTCACCCTCTGGTCGTGAATATGAGGTTCCGAAAGTCCAAAAAAGTAGCATCTTAGTGCCATCCACAGACCTGCCCTTAGACAACCAAGCTATTCTATCTACTGGTCCGTCATGAACAAGCCGGGGAGGGCTTATTTCCTCATGACTATCACCGAAAGCCTTGTATATCTCTCTTTCAGCATTTTCATTAGAAAGATAGGAAAGGGGTGGAAAATCACAGAGTTTTCGCCATTGTCCGAACCTTCCATATGCTAGTAGAACCCCCTCCAGACCCAGGCGAAGAAATCCCACCAGGCGGTCTCCTGAAGCAACTGGAACCAGCCAGTAGGATGGATTACCATCAATGTCCTTCACTAAAATGGGTTGTTCCTTCCTCCAGCGCTCAGCGATAACATCTGGTAATCCCAACTCCCCCCGTAAGTTCACGAGTAAGCCATCCGCAATCCTCTCTATTTCGCTCTGTTCCGCTTTCTTTATCATCTTTCCTGCTGTCTATATGGCAAAGTATTTTCCATGGCCGCTCTCCTTGATTAGGCATGGTTGGTAGTCCTGCGTTCTAGGGTATACATACCATAACTGGTAGAGTAGTTAGTAGTGTTGAAGTTCTCCCAATATATTGCACCGGTGTTGGGTGGCCAGGGGTCGAAGATGTACAGATAACGGGGTTGAGGCTGATTTATTATCCAGATATTCCACTTTCTTGTTCCCGCACATGCCCGGGCATGCCCGGGTATGCAACTCATAAACGGGCGCCGCTCCTTAATCTCATTTTCGCAGGTAGTCCAACCCGCCGTATTATGGCGAGTTGCATCGAAGCAATTATTGGTGAGGGACTCCAATCCTGGCACTATGGCATTGGGACTAGTACCTTGATTGTCTGGAGCACCGAATGCTTGGGCGATTTCGTGCTGGGAGTAGCAGTAGCGCCAGTAACAGAGCATCATCTGCGCCGATGCTCTGGCACAATGAACATTGTTTTCCTGGGGATGGAGGCAGAAGCACTCGTGGTCTTTACAATCCCCGGTATGGCAACAGAAGTCCAAAACCCGCTCGGTATACAACTTTATAAGTTCGTACTCTAAGAGGACCTGGTCAATAACTTCTAAACGCTCTTTTGAAGCAAGATCATACATATGCGTCGGATCTAACTTCTTTTCCTTTCTGAAAAGATCCTCCGTTTCTTGATTCACCTTTTTCCATACCTTTGGACCGGATTTCTCCCATTCCTCAGGGAGATCATTCAGAAGAGAGTAAGGGACCTGGCCTAATCTCTCTCGTGGTGTTCCGGGCTCAGGTGGTATCTCGGTGAAGTCTCCCACATCCATCAACAGGGTCTTAGTTTCCTTGCTTCGAGAAACCAACTCAGCGCTTAAGGCAAGTTTTGGATAACTGTAGCAGACCAGCTTGATACTTTTTGTGGTATATTTTGAATACTTTTTTCGCATCAATTTTCGCAGTTCGTTCTGAGCGGCATTCATATTCCATCCCAGTGGTGTAACCTGGGTACTGACTACGGGATCGCCCAGGACTTTATTGGCTGCCGTACGGATGAAACCAACATACCCCCTGCCTCTACGCACTGGAAAATCGTAGAATAAGGGCAAACCCGAAAGATCGTAGATTACCGTTGGTCGAGCAGCGATTCTACCTAGTTCCCACCCTTTAAACCCCCTGGATCGTGTACCCACACCAGAATAAAGATGGAACTGGGCGTGAAGTTTGGCGTTTTTAGCATTTACTGCAAAATCTCGGGATCCCAGATGGGCCCGCTTTTCTTTGTCCATAAAATACACATCATTTTTTGCCATTTTTATTTTTATTTTCTTTGTATCCTATAAATAAAAACCTTTTTAAGGGAATCGATTTGCTTTTTTGATTCAAAAAAAAAATTTAACAATTTCGCTAAAAATCAGGAATTTACTTTCTGATTCAAAAAAGACACAAAAAATTTCTTGCTTTTTTTCATTTCTCGCTGAAAAATCTAACCAGAAGGTATAACAGGGACAGGGTATCAACGGCCCCGACCACGATGCCGTTTATCAGGAAACCTGTTGCGTTAGGAATCGGGGTTGCGTTTCCCGCCAGCAAGTCATCATATGTTCCTATATGGAAGGATCTGTCCGGTGTGAGGAATAAAAAAAGAACGAGGAATATGCCCAGGGCGATAATGCATGCAGAAACAATACTCTCCTTTCCTTTCTTGATCAGATGGTGCGCGAACATAAAGCCGAGCATTGTTGCGATAACAAGGGACGAGCAAACAACTATTATGAAATACGGGCTTAAAGTCGCGGGGTTAACGACATACATAATATTCCAGGCGGTCCATGTATACTGAAACAGCATGGTTGAGGGCGCAAAAATAACGCCCGCCCATATGAGCGTGAGATATATATATTTATTGAAAAAGATTTCTGTTTGCTTGAGATGCTTTTTTGCTGCAAAAGCCAGCAATACTCCCGCAAGAAACCCAAATGTTATGTCAAACGGTATCATTTTTATTCTTATTGAATCTGAAATTAATAAATAAATGGAATCATTAACCCGGGAATATTCGCTGGACGGATATGAGGTTTGCTTTGATGAAGATCTGGCGAGAAAATATGAGCCGATTGTATATGATCATAGGGATTATGGAAAAGACCCCGATGTCGAGAAAGATAAAGAAAGAGGGGTATACTTCCGGGTTATGAAAAAGGATAAATACGCCATTATCCAGTATTACTATTACTGGCCAAGGCAAATCTCCCCTGGTTATTTCTGGAAAGTGTTTGATTTTTTTGCAAAATACTCGTGGATTAAAAAATTCATGGATCGCTTTGGATGGCGTTCACCAATACATGAGTATGACTATGAGCCGATAATCGTTTTTTTGAAAGATAACAAATTGAATAAGATCGCTGTCGCTGGTTTAGGGACAGCATTTCAATTGGGCCACAAGATATTGATACTGCACAGGGATGACGTTGATTACTGGGGTTATTGTAAATTTCATACATCGGAAAATTATCATTACGGAAAGAAACAGGGAGAGGGATGGTATGACGGAAAATGCATCAAAGAGAATGAAAATGTATTTTTTGAAAGAACAAGAGTTAAGGTGGGGGTAGCACATTTCAGCCATGTTTTTTCTGTTGAAAATGAATTGTTAAGGGATAGATTGGAATTTGATCTTCGGGAATTGAGGAATGAGGTATTGAAAGAATGGTACGGAACCGGAACTTTTGGGCATGATGTCACCGATCCATTATCATTCCCGCACATAAAGTTTTCACCACCTCCTGCATTAGAGCAATTAATTGAAGCAAGAAAGAAGAAAGCAAAGTCCATTGGAAGAACCGAAAAGAAAATTTTTGAAGAAGAAATACAAAGACTTGGGAGATCATAATCCCACATCAATAAAATTTATATTTATAAAATTATAATAATTAACAGAAAAAATAATAAACATGGCAATCGGAGTTGTTTACGGGGAGGTAAAGCCGTTGATGTTTAATATTCTTTTGAGCAACCCCCAGGTCGAGAAGGGAAGTTTCGTTAAAGTCGAGCACGAGGTTTACGGCTGGGGGCTGGCAAGGATAGAGGCGATAACAAGGCACCTGGATAAAAACGAGAACGAGATAATACTGGCAAACGCAAGAACCATTGGCTATAAATCCGGAAGAAATATTTTAGTGCCAAAAACCCCCTTTAAGCCCGGGGAAAAGGTCTATATAGCAAACAACGAGTTAATTGTTGATATTCTGGGTTTAAAGAAAAAAAGAGCAGGCAACATATACATTGGCTTATTGGAGGGGCACGACATTCCTGTTTTTCTGGATGTGAATAAAACAATAAACAAACATTTATCCGTCCTGGCAAAAACCGGGGCCGGGAAAAGCTACACTGTCTCCGTGATCCTTGAGGAGCTGCTGGAGAACGATATCCCGATAGTCGTTATTGACCCTCACGGCGAATACTCCTCTCTGAAATACGCAAATGATCCGGATAACCTGGAGGGCAGGGATGCCGAACGGGTTAACGAGGGCATGGAAAGATACGGCGTCTTGCCAAAAAGTTATGCAGATAAGATCATTGAATACAGCCCAAATGTTATTGTAAATCCATGGGCTGAGAAGTTAGCCCTCAGACCGGACTTTACTTTAGAGGAATTGATTGAGATAATGCCGATGCGGCTCAGCGATAACCAGCAAAGCATACTGCATGATGCCCTGCACTTCTTTAAGTCCCGGGCCCAGGGATATACGATAAGGGATCTGATCGCCAGGGTGGAGCTGGATCACAGCAACGCGAAATGGAAGGTCATAAATGGCTTGGAGACTCTCAGGGACAGCGGTATTTTTGAAGGCGACACAATATTTGAGGAAAAATTGGTAAGGCCGGGTATGACATCCATAATCAATCTCAAGGGCACTGACCCCAAGATACAGCAGTTGATCGTTGCCAAATTAGCAAGGAACCTGTTTGAGGCAAGAAAATTAAATCGCATCCCTAAGTTTTTCTTTTTGATAGAGGAAGCCCACAACTTCTGCCCTGAGAGGGGTTTTGGCAGTGCTTTGTCCTCGAACATTCTTCGCACTATCGCAGGGGAAGGCAGGAAGTTCGGGTTTAGGATCGGCATAGTGAGTCAGCGTCCGGCGAGGGTTGACAAGAATGTTCTCTCGCAGTGCAACACGCAGATAATTTTAAAGGTCACGAACCCGAATGACTTAAGGGCGATAGGAAATTCCATCGAAGGTTTCACTTCTGGATTAGAGGAGGACATAAGACAGTTAACCATAGGAAGAGCATTAGTTGTCGGGGAATGCGTTGAACAGCCGATAGTCGTTGACGTGAGGGTAAGAAAGACAATGCCGATCGATATGATCAAGGGGGGCATGGTCAGGGAAAGTGAGGTCGGCAAAGAAGAGGTTGCCGAGGAGACGGAAATGGATGAGACCCGGGAGGTAATCCGGGTGACAGGGGAAGAAAAGGTCAAGAAAAAGAAGAAGGGTCTTTGGGATAAGATAAAGCCGATGTTTATTGAGGAGGAATGATCAATTCAAACTTTTTGATATCTAAAAACCAATTCCCGTAAATCTTTCCATCATGCTTGCTCTCCCTGTAAACCTTTTCTGCTTCAAGTATATTTATTTTCTTCCTGAATAAAGGACCGTTGGTTACAAGAGTGTGGTATTCGCCGTTCTCACCGCAAATATCAAAACCGTCGCTTCCATAATCCTTAAAATAATCCATAAATTCATCATCAATCCATTTTCCGATCAGTTCATCCCCGTTTTTAATATGTGTTGCACTCACACCGACAACAACCGCTTCAAATCCGTGATCCATGAATTCCCTGATAATCTCATCTGAATTTCTGTTCCAGAGGGGCATAACAGCTTCGATCCCCAGTTCATTACAAACATCATCAATCCAGTCCTTGTGCCACTGCAGGTGAATATCGCCAAAGACCATTGCAGAAATCTCTTCTTTTTCTATTAACTCCTGTACCCCTTCTTTAAATTTTTCCGTATAGTCATCACCCGCGGTTTCTATCTGAAAGAGCGGAATTCCTGCGGCGTCGGACTGCGCATTCAAAAGTTCTCTATTGGTGCCGTGAAAATTTACCCTATTGGATTCGTTTGATATTGTGTTAAATAGATATTCCACTTCACAGCCCGTACTTATTGCTTTATAGCATGCCAAACACGAATCCTTTCCGCTGCTCCACGATGCGATTGCTTTTTTCATCCCTTGATTACTTGGATAATTTATCCAACCTTTTTATTTATTGGATTTAATTAATAAAAAAAACTTTTAGAAAAACATCAAAATTTCAAAGAAATTTTGTGTTCCAAAATGTGGTTGACCTTCGGTCGGACATATGTCTGAGCAGAGCTCCGCCACACTTGTAAAAGCAAGTTTTGCGAAGTTTTATCAAAAAATAAAAGCAAGATGAAAAAAACAAAAATTTTAATATTAATCGGGATTTCAGTAATGGTTTTACTCAGCGGATGTATTGAGGAGAAAATACAAAACACGCAAGCAAACAAAACTTATGAAAGAATAATTTCAACTTCTCCAAGCAACACCGAAATTTTATTTGCCCTGGGTTTAGAGGATAAAGTTATCGGGGTTACAACCTACTGCAATTATCCCGAAGAGGCAGAAGAAAAGGAAAAGATAGGCGGGTTTTCAACCGTTGATATCGAATTGATTATTAATTCAACCCCTGATTTAGTTTTAGCGTCTTCAATGATGAAAGATGAAGACATCAAAAAATTGGAAGGCACAGGAATTGAGGTTGTAGTCATTGATCCCGAGAATATTGATGAAATTCTTGAAAATATTGAATTGATTGGAAATCTAACCGGGAAGGAGAAAGAAGCATTAAATATAGCGGAAAATCTGGAAAAGAGAATAAATAAAGTAAAAGAGAATGCAGAAAATTTAAAAAAGAAACCGAAGGTTATGTATGTTGTCTGGCATGAGCCGTTAATGAGCGCCGGCAGGAAAACATTTGCAAACGACCTCATAGAAATTGCAGGCGGCGAAAATATTTATTCAGATACCGAAGTGCAGTATCCAACAATTTCCCTTGAGTCGGTTATAGATAGAAACCCTGATATTATAATCACAAGCATGGGACATGGAGATGCTAAAAACTTGACTTATGAGTATATTATGAATGAGCCGCGCCTGAAGAATGTGAATGCCGTCAAAAATGGCAGGGTTTACGGGATTGATACTGATCTTACAGGCAGGCCCGGCCCAAGGATAATTGATGGTTTAGAGCGGTTTGCAGAATGGATTCAGGAATGAAAATTGAAAGTAAAATATGTAAATTCCGGAAAGAAGAATGGCTTGAAGAGGATTCGGCATGTCCTTATGTCCCGGAAAATTTAATAAATCTAATTAGATATTACAAAAGTTACAAGGCACTGTAACAAATGTAATCCGAGTGCGATAACGGTGAATAACCCCTAATATAAAAAACTTAAAATAAAAAATGCAAACAAACATATATCATATTACACAATTTAAGGATAATTCCGCATATCTTAATTTTATCGGGTGCAGGTGGAAATGCAAGGGCTGTGCGAGATTATTGGGCTGGGACAGCCATCTTTCCCCCGATGACATAAAGAACTTAAATAAAATTTACCCCAACAGGCAGCGCCTAAAACTTGAGGTAAATGATGCTGTAAAAATCCTCACCTCAAATAATGCTAAAAAAGTGTATCTCGGGGGTGAGGAACCAACTCTTGACCCGAACATCGTAGAGATACTAAAAATTCTGAAAGAGAATGATTTTTTGACAAAACTTGTAACAAACGGGGAATTTTTAAGTGAAAAGATAATAGAATTAGTTGATGAGGCAACATTAAGTATAAAAGCGCTGGGCGATGAAATTCATAGATCATATACCGGGGTGAGCAATGAAAAAACGCTTAAAAATTTTGAGAAGTTCTGTGATTCTGGAAAGATTGAACTGGAATCCATTTACATTCCCGAATTAGTTGAGTGTGAAGAAATTTTAAAAATTGCAAACCATATTGCGGATTACAATAAAGATCTAAAGTATAGAATTGACAAATTTTATTCATATAACGGCTATAAAAGAGACGCAACTGAAAAAGAAGTCGGGGGGTGTTTAAAGAAAGTGAAGAGAATCCTTCCGAATGCTTATACTTTCACATCCAGAAGCATGGGAGATAAGATAGATTATGCTGAATGTTTATATCCAAAACTTTTAAAAAAAGTTTTATCAAAAAAAGATTAAATTGAAAATGGAAAAAATTAAAGAAACAATTGCAAAAATCGGAACATTTGATGATGGGGCAATGAAAAAGGCAAAAAAAAGAGTTCACATAAACTCCTGTATTAAATCGTATGTTGAAAACACTCTTATCTTGTTTTGTTTTTTAAATGAGTTTTCTTCAGACCAGATGGGGCAATTAAATTTTAATGCCAGGGCAAAATACTGTATATCTTTCGGATGCGGGGATAATTTCTCTGCTTCTTTTGCACATTCATTGAATTCTTCAAATGGCATAAAGTCAATTTGGTCTTTAATGAATTTAAATGTCTCACCAAGCACCTCTGGAGACAACTTACTTCTTGTAACAATTTCCCCAAAATTGTTACCTATTTCAAAAAACATGAATTCTGGAGCAATAAACTCGTATCTTTTAAGAAAACTATTGGATAGAAAAATATCAAATGATCCTCCTTTTGATAATAATGCCGAAAGGACCTCGTTGGTATCAACCACTAATAACAGCCTAATTATTTTAATTTATTCGGATTGTATAGACTGCATAAATCTCATGGAAAGATTTTTATTGATTTTATCAGATAATTCCCTTATATCCTCTTCTGTAAATTTACTGGCAGATAATTTTTCCCTTAATTTTAGCATTCTTTCCACTTCGGACTTGAGCAACCTTCTTACAACCAGATTCCTGTTTATTCCTGAAAATTCCTTCATATCCTGCCCCAATTCTTCAGGAATAGTAACAACTAATTCAGCCATAGTAAATAATTAGATGAATAAAAATAAAAATGGAAAAACTAAAAGAAACAATTAAAAAAATCGGAACACTAAATGAAGATGCCATGAAAAAGGCAAAAGAGCGACAGGATTTTCTCACCAAACCAATGGAAAGTTTAGGCGGACTGGAGGATCTTTCAATAAAGGTGGCAGGCATTACCGGAAATCCAATGCCCAAGTTAAAGAACAAGGTTATTGTGACAATGGCAGGAGACCACGGCGTTGCCTGCGAAGGAGTGAGTGCATTTCCGCAGGAAGTGACTCCCCAGATGGTCTATAACTTTGTACATGGCGGTGCAGGAATAAATGTTCTTGCAAGACACATCGGAGCAAAAGTCCTTGTTGTTGATATGGGAGTTGCAGCCGACATAGACGCTCCAGAAGTGATAAACAAAAAAGTTGATTATGGAACTAAAAATATGGCAAAGGGTGCAGCAATGACCAGAGAGCATGCAGTTAGGTCAATTGTCGCGGGAATCGAAGTTGTAGAAGATGAATTGAAGAATAATAATATTGAGATTCTTGGCACCGGGGATATGGGCATCGGCAATACAACCCCGAGCAGTGCAATTGTTTCTGTGATAACGAAGACGGATGTTGAAAAGATTACTGGCAGGGGCACAGGAATTGACGATGATGGGCTAAAAAATAAAATAAAAATTATAAAGAAGGCAATTGAGATTAATAATCCGGATGCATCTGACCCAATTGATGTTCTCTCAAAGGTCGGCGGCTTTGAGATTGGAGGGCTTGCAGGCGTGATACTTGCAGGAGCGGCAAACAGGATCCCGGTTGTCATTGACGGCTTTATTTCAGGGGCAGCTGCATTGATTGCAACAAGAATTGAACCAAAAACAAAGAACTTTTTAATTGCATCTCACAAATCAGTAGAATCAGGACATATAACCGCATTAAATAATATCGGGCTTGAACCATTAATTGATTTAAATTTAAGACTGGGGGAGGGAACAGGAGCCGCATTGGGAATAAACATTGTTGATGCGGGATGTAAGATCCTCTGTGAGATGGCGACATTTGAGGATGCAAGAGTCTCAGAAAAGAATGAATAATTTAATTTATGAAATTATAAAAATAAGATTCAAAAAATTGAATATTATGAATATTATGAATACAAACCCATTTGGACCCGGAAGCGGATTATTTCCATCACATATTACAGGTAGAGAAGAAGTGCAGATAGAATGCAAGGGAATGAATATAAAAGATGTGAAAGGTTTAAGTGAATACCAGATTAAATCTTTAAAGGAGAGAGGAGCAGTAGATTAATTTTATCATACTAAAGTATATGATTTTGCAAGAACAAAAAAGAAGGAAAGATGGCAGATTCTATCTGGACAAAAAAAGGAGGCACTCTTAGTGACAAGTCCGCTCGTAAAGAATTTGGGCTCACGCAGGAAGAAATTAATAAGGCGGTCCATGAGGGTAAACTTCAATACCGTATAAATTACATATATGGAAACCCATACTTCAAGCTTATCCGGGGTGAAGTAGAGGCACTTGTGGATGAAAAATACGGTAAGGATTACCTCAAGAAGAAAAAACTCAGAAATGAATTAACACAGGTGAACAAAGAGATAAGAGGATTAAAATCTAAATTGGCTTCCCTTGAAAAGAGAAGGGTTGAACTGTTGGAAAATATTGGTGAATAAAAATTTATTGGAAAACCGGAAAAGGAAAACGACCTAACAATTTTTAATTTATTTTCCAACAAAAAATAATAAGAATGACTAAACCAAACATTAAATTCAGGGATTTATTGAAGGGCACGGAATTTGAAAAAGGAATCAATAATCTAATCTCCGACTCCAAAAATAAAGTTTTTGGTGATCTTAGAAAGAATGGATTTGAACATTCTTCTAAAGTTGAATATTATATTGATCAACTTGTTCCTGATGAAGTTAAAGAGCGCCTGAATGAATTTGAAATATATGTTCTTTTGTGTGCGGTTTATCTGCACGATATTGGCTATGTGAAGGACAGCAAATTAGTAAGTAAAGGGCATGAAAAGAGGTCTCATGACCGAATACTTAATCAGTATCCAGAATTTAAAGAATATGGTCTTGACAATGTTCATAAAGCCCGTGCGGTAGCAGAAGTTTGCTTTGGACATGCATCTGAGCAGGAGCATCCTTTAAGAAAAATACCTGGCGATTATAGTATTGATGAATGGGAAGGAGAACTGAATCTGAGATTTCTTTCTGCAATACTGCTGCTTGCGGACGAGGTTCATAATGCTTACACAAGAGTAATCGGGCGAAAAGAAGAAAAGAAAAGCATGCGTTCAAGAGTTGGTTCTGTGAATATTGATACTGAAAGATGGAGAATAAAATTCATAATTAATCCTTTAAGCAGCGAGGAATGGAAACTCTTAGATGGTATGAGAAAGTATACCCAGAATCGCCTGGATGAAATTATAGGCGTTATTGAGCCGGAAGGGCTTTTGTATGATTTGATAGAAACAGATAAATCCGAAAATCCGTTCAAAGAACAGGAAAAGCAGAAAAGTGATATTGAAACCTTAAAGAAAATATCAGCGATTTTAAAACTAAAAGGGTATGAAAATGTTGAATATAATGCAGTGTGTTCAGAGGGTAATGTAGCGGATTTGTATGGAGAGTTTAATATGCCAGATGGAACATCCCAGAGAACAATTTTTGGATGCTACAAAAAAGTTGATGTTGATGCAGTAGAGGATTTTAACGCATTGATGGGGAGAGTTAAGAGTGATATTGATACCGGATTTATAATTTCCGAGCAGGATATTCCAGGGGATAATATAAATGAATCAATTAAAAATAAAAATATAAGGTTATGGACTTTAAACGATCTCCTTAAAAGTTTTAATGATATTGAAAATTACATAAACTGGGTTATTGAAGATTACGAGGAATCTGAAGTGAGCAATTACTATGTTGAACTTGGATGCGAAAAACCCGATGCTGACAGACCAATGAGTTATGATTCCCTTGATAAATACATTGATGATGTCTGGCTTATCACAAAAAATAAAAATTATATTTCAATTTTAGGTGAATACGGCACCGGAAAAACAACATTCTGCAGAAAGTATGCCTGTGAGTTAGCAAAGAGATATAAAACCAATAGAACAAAAACAAGAATTCCAATCATCCTGAATCTGAGCAGGTACACAAAATCAATAGATATTGAGCAGGTGATCACGGATTTTCTCATCAACGAGCATGAACTTAAAAATATGGATTTCAAAACATTCAATCTTCTGAATGAAGCAGGCATGTTCCTTTTGATATTTGACGGCTTTGATGAGATGTCTCAGAGAGTGGACTACAAAGTAATTGAAAACAACTTTAATGAATTGTTAAAAACAGTAACACAAAACAGCAAGGTTCTTCTTACATGCAGGACTGAGTTTTTCAGAAGCAGCGAGCAGGTTAAGAAAATCATTTCAGTGGATATAAAAGAAAGACCGAATTTTGAAGTTATTTATTTGAAGGAATTTACAGAGGATATGATTGAAAAGTTCCTGAAATATAGGGCAGGTGAAAGCTGGAAAGATTATCTTGAAAAGATCAGGAAAACCTATAATTTAATGAATTTAGCCCATAGACCCGTACTTCTTGATATGATTGTTCAATCGCTTCCTGATTTGATTAAATCGGGAAAGGAGATAAATGCAGCAGATCTTTATAAGGTTTACACAGATTACTGGATGGAGCGTGATATTAAAACTCACAGGACGCTGCTTGACAATAAAGAGAAGAAGTCTCTTTTCATGCAGGAACTTGCCTTCAAGATGTTTTCAACAGGTGTTTTAGGCATTCATTACAAGGATATACCAGGACCTGTAAAACAACATTTTAACTTAGAAGAACAACTTGATGTTGACCATTTCTCCCATGACATCATGACCTGTTCTTTTCTAATCAGGGACAGCGAAGGAAATTACAAATTTGCACATAAATCCTTTATGGAATTCTTTGCTGCAGAGAAGTTTGCAGGTGAAATTAAAAATGAATTAAAGGAAAATTTCGGCAGGACACCGATAACCATAGAGATAGCAAATTTTTTAGTTGATTTAATCAGAGATAGAAATTATTCAAATATTTTATTTGATTTTATTGATTATACAAAAGATAAAACACTGAAAGAGAATGAAAAATATATTGGCGGGAATGCTGTAACGCTTTTAAATCTTCTAGGTGAAAGTTTTTCCGGAAAGGATTTTTCAAATACCTGTCTTATGAACGCGGATTTTTCAAATACTGACCTTGCGGGGACAAACTTCAGTTATGCAGTATTAAAAAATGCAAACCTGAAAAACGCAATTTTAAAGAATGTAGATTTCTCTTATGCAAATTTAGAGGGAGCGGCATTTGGGGGGATGGATATGGTAAAGTCGGTATTTGTAACCCCTGACAAAAAACATATAGTGTCCGGGAGTGGTGATAACACAATAAAGATATGGGATTTTGAGAGAGGAGAAGAGATAAGAACATTGGAAGGGCATAATAACTCTGTTGTTAGTGTATTTGTAACCCCTGACAGAAAAAACATAGTGTCCGGAAGTGGTGATAAAACAATAAAGATATGGGATTTTGAGAAAGGAGAAGAGATAAGAACATTGAAAGAGCATAAAAGCATTGTTGAGAGTGTATTTGTAACCCCTGACAAAAAATTCATAGTGTCGGGAAGTTGGGATAAAACAATAAAGATATGGGATTTTGAGAAAGGAGAAGAGATAAGAACATTGGAAGGGCATAATGAATTTGTTTGGAGTGTATTTGTAACCCCTGACAAAAAACATATAGTGTCCGGGAGTGGTGATAACACAATAAAGATATGGGATTTTGAGAAAGGAGAGGAGATAAGAACATTGGAAGGGCATAATAACTCTGTTTTTAGTGTATTTGTAACTCCTGACAAAAAACACATAGTGTCCGGGAGTGGTGATAACACAATAAAGATATGGGATTTTGAGAAAGGAGAGGAGATCAAAACATTGGAAGGGCATAATAACTCTGTTGTTAGTGTATTTGTAACCCCTGACAAAAAACACATAGTGTCTGGAAGTCATGATAAAACAATAAAGATATGGGATTTTGAAACCGGGGAATGCATAAGAACAATAGAGCAGAAACTAAAATGCGAGGGAATGAACATAAAAGGAGCGAAAGGTTTAAGCAAAGAGCAGATTGGATTTTTAAAGGAGAGAGGCGCAGAGGCTCAATCTTTATTTCAGAGATTAACAAAGAGGAAATAATCAAAAATCAAATATTTAATAATCTGGCTGAAAGTCATGATAAAGGAAAGGAATTTGAAAATAAAGTTATATCTCAATTAAATAAAAACGATCAAAGGAGTATTTAAGGGGCGGCACTGGCAATTTAGTATCAGATAAACACAAAAACATGAAAGATGAGCAAACCATCAATCAAAGTGGATAATAAAGTAGAGAAATTAAAATTAGAAGGCTATGATGAATTACTATATGACATCAAGAGTTTGCTTGAGAAAGCAAAATACTATGCTTACAAGGCAGTTGATAATCTAAGGGTTCAGACCTACTGGCAGATTGGAGAACGAATATTAAGAGAGGAACTGCAGCACAAGGAGAGGGCAGATTATGGAAAGAGAGTGATTGAAATGTTAGCAATAGATTTGGGACTTGCACGCAGGACGATGTTTGAAATAGTCCAGTTTTATAGGGCATATCCAATTGTGCATACACTGTCCGCACAATTAAGCTGGTCGCATTACACTACTTTAATCAGCATAACTGATAAAAAGAAGCGCCAATTTTATGAACAACAAGCAATTCATAGCATATGGAGTGTTAGGGAACTCAGAAATCAGATCAAGGATGGACTGTACGAAAAAACACAAAATGAAGGAAAGCTCGTTACCGCTGCATCGCTGCCATTAGAACCTACAACTCCAGAAAAGGCATTCAAGGATTCATATAGCTTTGACTTCTTAGCTTTACCTGAAAAGTATAGTGAAAAAGACCTTGAGAACGGGTTGCTTTCCAAGACAGAACAGTTACTCCTTGAATTTGGCACCGATTTTGCGCTTCTTGCCCGTCAAAAGCCAATCATCATCGATGGCGAATATCACAGGGTTGACCTGGAATTATATCACAGAGGGATTCCCTGTATCATATTGGTGGATTTAAAGATAGGGAAATTTAAAGCAGATTATGTGGGGCAGATGAATAAATACCTGAATTACTACAGAGAAAATAGGAAGTATGAATGGGAATTTGACCCTATTGGCTTAATAATCTGCGAGTATAAGGGCAAAGAAGAAGTTCATTACGCTTTAGGGAGTTTAAGCAATAAGATTTTTGTTGCTGAGTACAAAGCAAAATTACCTCCCGAGGAAGAAATTAAAAAGAGGTTGAAGAAGATTAAATAAGAATAAAGTAGTGGTCAATTATATTCAATATGAAACCTAAATTTGTGAAATTTCCAAGGACGCATTGGCTTCCGATAGGAGAAAAACCTTATAAGAGTGAGCGGTATCTTACTAAAAAGGAAGTGCGGGAACTTTTTTCATCAGAGGTAAATGTCTCGGAAAAGTTAGATGGAGCCAATGTTGGGTTATCTTTCCAGCAAAATAAATTGATTTTACAAAAAAGAGGCGGGTTTATAGGGGAAGGAGAACACCCCCAATACGGGGCTTTTAAAGAATGGGCATACAGCAGATATCATAAATTTTCCCATCTGCTGGGCGGTATTGTGCTTTTTGGTGAGTGGCTGTATGCCAAACACAGCATTCATTATACAAGGTTGCCGGATTATTTCGTTATATTTGATATATGGCGAGATGGAGAATTTTTACCTCCAGGGGAGAGAGATTCTATAGCGAAAAGATTCGGGTTATGTACGGTGCCGGAGATTTACCGGGGAATTTTGTCTTTAGAGCATATCACTTCCCTGGTTCAGCGATCGCATTATTGTGACGGACTTATGGAGGGCGTTGTAGTCAGGAGTCTCGGAAATCCCGACCTCAGGGGAAAATATGTAAGACCCGATTTCATAACCGGTCAAAAGCATTGGTCAATGCGTAAGATTACAAAAAATCTTTTAACCCCTGGCGACATTGACATAAATGAACTTCACAAAAATTAAAAAGATGTTTAACAATTTGTTTGGTGGAAAAAAATCAGAGGAAGCAAGGATTTTGGCATTAGAAGAACAAATTAAAACACTCCAGACGCGGGTTAATGAACTTGGATCAGAGAATAAAAACCTTTCCAAACGACTGTCTAAACAGGATATGCGGGCAAAAAAGGCATTATCGGATAAGCAGGAAGTGGATGCTGCTTTAAAGAAAGCAAAAGTAAAGATAGAAACACTTGAACACGAACTCAAAAACCTGAAAAAGCAGGGGTCTGGTGAATTATTCTTTAAAAAATCCACCGAGTTAACGAACGATAAATCATTGGAGATGCTGTTTAAAATCGGCTCTGCCAGGTCAAAAAATGAAGATCTCCTCAGCGCCTATCTGCGCCCGGATGATTCAATTGCCGACCTGCCCGACCTGCCTGAATTTGAGCGCACCGCAAATCTAAATAAAGACATATTATCCCTGGTGCAAAAGATTAAGTCGCCGACAGGCATGGCACTATTCTGCGACATGAGCCAGCCGGGAATATCACCCATGATTGCAGTGCCCCCGTTTCCAATAACCGGGTCAGGATGGAAGATTGACTCTGCTTTTGACATAAAACAGTTGCATGAAATACTGAGCTCAGATCCCGTGATTTGCATTGTATTTGCCCATGCCGGTGAGACATTTATCGGCGTATCAAACAGGGAAGCATTTATTGATCACAGGATCGTTCGCAGCAGCGTAAAGGGGAAACACAAAAAAGGAGGGTGGAGCCAGAGAAGATTTGAACGGCTTATAGCAGAAGACATAAGGAATCATGCAGGGAAATCAAAAACCGTATTTGAATCTCTTGTGAAAGAATACAAAGAGGATATTAAAATGGTCGTTGGGAGCGGCGAGTATAATCTTGCTAAAGAGATTACGGGCGATTGCGGCTACCCCCTACTTTTCAAAAGCATCAATGCAAAAATAGAAAAGCACGATATTGACAGGATACGGATGTTGGTGTGGTCTTCAAAATGGTATGAATTGCCGTGAAAAAATGTGTTAAAAGTTGAAATATCAAAATGCCCTACATACAAAAAAGAAAAAGGTATGGAATTACAGTAATATCTTTGATTTTCTTATTATTCATCTCAGTAATATTTTCAATAACACAGGGTTCAGCAGGTTATTCCGTAAGTAAAGTATTTGATATACTCATGGGTAACGGAGCGCCAAACGAAAACAAAATAATCTTTGACATCCGCCTTCCAAGAATAATACTTGCGGTATTGGTTGGAGCATCCCTTTCAATTTCGGGGGTTGTGCTGCAGGCGTTATTCAGAAATCCGATGGCAGACCCCTACATACTGGGAATCTCATCCGGTGCCGGTTTAGGGGCATCAATTGCCATACTTTTTGGGATATCATTCACTTTCATCGGATTTTCAGGGATCTCGGCTTATGCTTTTTTTGGAGGACTTGCCGCAATCCTGCTTGTTTATAATATTGCAAAGATCAGGGGCAGTACTCCGACAACAACACTTCTTTTATCGGGAATTGCCGTTGGCGCCTTTTTCTCGGCATGCGTGGGGTTTCTTAAATACATATCAGGTGAAGATTTACACAAGATCGTATTATGGTTTTTCGGACACATTTCAGAATCATGGGGCGATGTCATGACAATTACGCCGTATTTTCTGGTCGGTTCAATAACCATCTATATTTTTTCAAGAGACCTTAATGTGATGCTTCTTGGCGAAGAGGATGCAAAACATCTCGGAATTGATACCGAATTAGTGAAGAAAATTATGCTTGGGTGTGCAGCGATAATAACTGCTGCTGCCGTGTCTGTTTCGGGATTGATAGGCTTTATAGGTCTGGTTATCCCCCACATCACACGAATTTTAGTTGGTCCGGATCACAGGATTCTAATCCCCGCATCCATGCTTCTCGGAAGTGTTGTTCTCGTACTGACGGATACTTTTTCAAGAATTATAATCAGTCCCGCGGATGTTCCTGTCGGAATAATTACCGCCCTTTTCGGGGCACCGTTTTTCGTGTATTTGTTGAAGAAAAGAAAACACGAATATTTTTAAAATTTAAAATAATAATAAATTTAAAATGGCAGCAACAAAAAAGAAAAAAGATATAACGAAAACAGAAGCCTGGGATATGGCTGATTGGGATTATGCAGGAATAATTGCAGATGATAGAATGCCTCTTTTAAGTGAACCACTTAGAGGGCAGGAAAGAATAGATACAATGAAGGAAATACTTGGAGGTTGCCCGGAGTATTATCCTGCGATGTTTGACATTGGACAGACCCATATAATACTGGGGGGAGATACTGAAGCTAAGAAGTGGTTTGACAAATGTTTTAAGATAATAAAAGAGCATTTTTCAAAAAAAGATTTGATTGATGCTTATGGCAAGATGTGCGAATTTCTAAAACCGGTGTTCAGGTATGAACTGGCACTTGAATACTATAAAATTTTAAGTGAACTGGAAACAAAAAAGAACAGAAAGGCAGATGCTTATGATGGAATGGCATATTGTTATGTAATGCTTGACAGCATAGATAAAGCAATTGAGGTTCAGCAGAAGGTTCTTGAGCTTGATAAATCCGCTCGAAGCTACAGTATCACGGGATGGCAGTTGATGATAAAAGGAGACATCGAAAAGGCAGAAGATGCATTAAAAAAAGCAGTGAAGCTTGACAAAAAGGACGAGTATGCGAAAAACAACCTGGATATTTGCAGATTGATGAAGAAGCAGGGCATAAAAACATGGAATGACTATCTGTTAAGAAAACCGGATTATGATTACTTGGGCGAACTTGAAGATGCTGAAGATGAGGAACTTTTGGATAAGGCGGATGAATATGTAAGACACCATAATGTATGTAAATTGGAGGCATTTAAATCGGGATTGTTAAAAAATCCAGGATATACGCTCGCTGAAAAACATGATATCTACATCACCATCAAATATATCCTGAAATTTATTCATGATTTAAATGAGGATGGTTGGTTCCTTTATGATAACGCTTCCACAGTTAATCTTTTTTTTAAAGAAATTATGCATAAATTCATTTTCAAGACAGGCGACATAGATGATAAAATATTTAACGATGTCTATACTGCTCTCTTGGAATTCTATAAATTTCTTCGGAAAAACGGATTGGTATCCGGGTCAGAATACAAAGATTTAGAAAAGAATATGCTTGGATTGAAATCTGAATTAAGGGAGAAAATGTTAAGATACAATGAGGTAAGGCATAATGATGATTACAGTGAAGAGGAGAAGGAGGAGATAAGAGATGAATTATTTGAGGGGGATCATGAATTGCTGTTTTTATAGATCTTTAAAATGAATGTCAAAGTAATTCGCAGCAAAAGAAGGAAGAAAACGATAAGTGCGCGGGAAATCGACGGTATAATCAATTTATATCTCCCTATGGGGCTCTCCCGCGAGAAGGAATTCAAATATATCCAATGGGCAAAGAAGCGTTTTGAATCTCGTAAAAGAAAGAGGGAACTTAAAGAGAAAAACGCAGATAAGGTGTTGGAAGAGCGGGCGCAGAAATTCAATAATAAATATTTTGGAGGAGAACTCTCGTGGAATCAAATAAGATATTCAACAGAACAGAATTCGCGAATGTTTGGAAACTGCGATACAAAAAACAAAACCATCAGGATTTCTGATCGTCTGCTGAAAATGCCGGAATTCGTCCACGATTATGTCCTCGTTCACGAACTTGCACATTTGAAGGTGCCAAAACACGGATCAGAGTTCTGGAAACTTGTAAATAAATATCCGAAAACAGAGCGGGCAAGAGGATACCTTATGGCGGTTGGAATGAATGACTGATTTATTGAGTCATCGTCAAATGTGTAGCAATTAGCATATTAAATCTAAATTATTATAAAATGGCTGCACAAGATATATTATCTCCAGTGGATAAAGTTCTACTGTCCATG
>MCBC01000024.1 GCA_001723855.1 Candidatus Altarchaeales archaeon WOR_SM1_86-2
AATGGAGCGATAGCGGTATTGGTCTTCAGTTTGACTGTTGGAAATTTTCGTAATGTGGTGATAATATTTAAAATCAAAACAGATCTCGTAACGAAACATTCACTTGAGACTTTAAAGAAAATCAAATCAATACAGCTTGGAATAACGTTCTTTGTAAAAACATTCTTCTTTGTTTTTTTAGGCCTGGTTTTTAGTTTTAAAAATTTAAATCAAGAGATTTTGACCATCGTGTTTGGCATGCTTGTCATCCTGATCATCGCAAGGTTTTTCAGTGCTAAGATCCTTCCGCTTTTTGATAAAAAATATGGAAAAGATACCTTATTAATAACAACCATGCTGCCCAGGGGATTTGCCGCAACTGTTGTTGCTTTTCTTCCACTCGAAGCGGGCATAGAAATCCCCGGTTTAATTGAAATAGTGTTATTAATGCTGTTTCTCTCCACAATTATTGCGATTATTGGCGTCGCCATCTACGAGCGGACATCCCCTCATGTAGGGAAATCCAAATAATCCGTAATACAAATGAAACATGCACTTGATTGCTTAAAGGAAATAGAACGGGGGCTAAAGAAAAAAAATCCATTATTTTTGCTGGATTACGACGGCACCCTCACACCCATAGTCGGCGATCCTCAGAAGGCTTTATTGTCGGATGATATGAGGGGTGTGCTAAAAAGAATCCTAAAATCCCGGAAGATCGGAATTATAAGCGGCAGAGCGTTAGATGATGTCAAAAATCTGGTGAGGGTAGATGACATATACTACTCCGGGAACCACGGCTTTGAAATTTCCGGTCCGGGATTGGAGATTATAAACCCTGCGGCAGAAAAAACAAAACCCATAATTTTGGAGATATGCGCAAAGATGCAGAAAAAGTTAGATCATGTAAATGGAGCACTGATTGAAAATAAAGGTTTAACCGCCTCTCTGCATTATCGCATGGTAGCAAATGAAGATTTTCCGGAGTTAAAGGAGGGGTTTGAAGGTATAGTAAAGCCGTATGTGGATGAGGGAAAGGTAAGGGTCACCCGCGGCAGAAAGGTTTTTGAAATACGTCCCAATATTGATTGGGATAAAGGAAAAGCTGTCTTGTACATAACAGACACACTCCATGAAGAAGACATCGTGCCCGTCTACATAGGAGACGACCGCACGGATGAGGACGCGTTTACTGCACTTAAAGATAAAGGGATAACTATCCTGGTGTCACCGGAGCCAAAAAAGTCAAATGCAAAGTATTTTCTGAGAAGCTCAGATGAAGTTAAGTTATTTTTAGTCAATATTTTAGAGGATATCGAGGGTTAATTTTTATTTTCCATAATAATTAAAAATGAGAAGAATGAGAAGGGCAGGAAGTGGAGGATTTGGTTTGGGTTTGGGTGTAATAACGATCGCATTGATTTTGATTAATGCAGTTGTTTTTTTTGGCGTACAAGGGCAGGATACCGCAAAAGTATATGATTCGGAATGGAGCGCTGATTGTATTTCGCACAAGTTGTGTGACGGTTATATTGTAGAAGGATATTGCTGTCCAAATGAAGCATGTGAAATAACGGGTGGTTGGGTAGAATGCGATTCTACCAATTGTGAAAAAATATCCGAAGGAACGGGATCTGAATGTACCTATACAGAGACGGATGGGTTTGGATTAATTCCCATAAAAGCATTTGAAAGACCCTGGACATTCATAACGAGCATGTTCATGCACGTGGGTGTAGAACATTTAATGGGAAATATGATTTTTCTTTTCTTCCTGGGCTCGATCCTGGAGCGAGTTGTCGGAGCAAGAAATTTTTTGATAATTTACTTTTTTAGCGGGCTGTGCGCGGGAATGTTGGTGCTTTTTGCCCCGGAATTGGGTTTGATGGGCTACTATGATGTTGTTATGGGCGCCTCGGGGGCAATATTTGGAGTGGTGGGGGCATTGGTTGTTCTCAGACCAATGCAGACCATCTACTTACAATTTTTCATGCCAATGCCAATGATCGTTTTTGGATTATTATATATAGGGTTTGAACTCTATATGATGATGACTGTCGGGGATGTTGGTATAGCCCACTCCGCTCACTTCGGGGGAGCAGTTGGCGGTTTAATTATAGGGGCATATTTTAGAATGAATAAGAAGTATATACAGCCCGGTTAGCGGGATGGACTTCACCTCCTCATCGCCCTCAACCTCCTGACTCTTTCTTCCATTGGAGGGTGGGTGGAAAACAGACTCTTTACGCTGCCCCCGAATGGATTTGAGATGTACATGTGAGACATCGCTTTCTCACTTTCTCCGCTCCTTTCAGGGTATTGTACCGTTATGCCACCCAGTTTTTCCAGCGCGCTCGCAAGATGCAGGGGGTTTGAGATTTCTGCACCTCCCGCATCTGCCGCATACTCTCTTGTGCGGGAGATCGCCATCTGTATCAAATGATGGGCGCAGCGATCATCGCTATAAGCATTCCCGCTAACCCCAGCATTCCTCTTCTATCGCTTACGATCCAGAACAGGATGTATGAGTATGAAATGAGCATTGCAAATACTGCCGCTATCGTGGAGATCAATATATCGCGGTTTTTTACATGGGTTATTTCATGAGCAAGAACCCCCTCAACTTCCTGATCGCTCATCATATCCAGCAAACCCGTATGTACAGCTACAACCGCATGCCCTGGTCCTCTTCCCGTGGCAAATGCATTTGGATCCCGCCTGTTTACGACATAAACATCCGGCTTTGGAATCCTTGCATTATTTGACAATCTTTCAACCATCTCATGTAGCCTCCTGTATTTTACGGGATCCGCGGGTTTCGCGTGAGTTGCCCTTATGACCATTTTATCGCTGAACCAGTACATAATGAAATTCATCGCTATCGCTATGATAAAGCCGAGGGTTGCAAATCCGATAATCGCTCCCGTACTTCCGCTCCCCGACCACCATCCCGCCAATGCGAATATGCCTATAAGCACGGCCCCCATAAGAGCCATCAGCATCGCGGTCTTTATATAGTTCGTACCTGCCATCTTCTATTTAATCATTAGGATTGAAAATATAAATAAAAATAAATCAATTTGATCACCCCTCGATCATCGTTCCGATCCCGGAACTCGTGAATATCTCCTCAAGCAGCGTATGATCTGAGCCTTTAATGGTGTGGGCTCTCTTGATTATTTATATTTTTAAAATAAAGAAATAATAATGAGGAAAATGAAATCAATCAGTATTAATATATCGGACAGCATGTACAAAAAATTTAGAGATGTGCTGAAACAGAAAGATATTGGGATAGAGAAGGGCATATTAGAAGCAATCAATGAGTTCATTTCTAAAGAATCAGAATATAAATCAGATCCTTTCTTCAAAATGGGCTCATCTGGTGAGAGTGGGGTAAGAGATATATCCAAGAAACACGACTTGTATCTATATGAACAATGAACACTTTCAGAATGTTTGTGGATACAAGTGCATTTTATGCACTTGAAGATGTTTCAGATGATAACTATGGAAATACCTTTATTTTAGTGTATCATATCAGTTAATATGAAGAGATACCTCTTGGATACATCTGTTTATGGTGTGCTGGTTGATGAAAATGAAGAAGATTATGATGTGGTAAGGAAGATCATCGATTACGCCAAAAGGAACAGAGAGCAGTTTGTCACAACCTTTATCATTGCAAAGGAACTGGATTCTGAAGATGTTGGCAAATATATAAAAAATATCACATTGCCAGCATATTACTCATCTATTTCGGTGAATGCTGGAATACTTGAGATCTTGTGTTCTGATAAATTTGAGTTAGCCGAAAAACTCGCCTGGAATTATATCCAGAGATTAGAGAAAAAGGAAGCTGATAAAGTTATGTATGATGCGATGAATTACGCGTGGAGCAGCATTGCTGTAATGGATGTTTTTGTAACCAGAAACAGGAGAGGTATTTTGGCAGAGAATTATCGTCAAGTGCTTAGAACGAGTAACAAC
Source organism: Candidatus Altarchaeales archaeon WOR_SM1_86-2 (assembly GCA_001723855.1). Next base: position 3,970 of record MCBC01000024.1, read on the forward strand.
CGGATGCGGCTCAGATTTGTGAAAATAATGTCCCCTACTGAGTTTTATGAGATGCTGGTTTAGCAAACTTGGCAGCAAGCCTCTCATAGAGAGCTCTACCTCCCCTCTCTTTTACAACAGCTATTTGCTTCATAAAATCTGCATAAGTTATTTTTTCTTTTTCTTTCTTCATTGTAATATTTAGTTAATATATAGATTATAAAAATATAAATGCAGATATATCAATAGCGGTTCATGGAATTGAACAGGCGGCAAAGAACACAAAACAGATACTTGGGCGTTTAAGCCAGCAGCAGGAGAACTTCACCCTGGCGATAAACGAACCGGGCAGAGCAATGCTCAAACTCGCTGAGAAGAGATGAAATTTCGGATTGAAGTTTCATAAATTTTGTGATAAATTAGTTATTGCGATCAATTTCATGTAACTGGATTGGCATATCTGAAGTTTTGCGGAGCGGAGCAAAATTTTGGTGGATGGTGACAACCAGTATCCAGATATACCAAGTTAGACGAAGTTTTTCTATACTTACCGTTCCCATTCCAAAACATACTTACCACCATATCGGGGGTTTTTAATAATTATAAGACTAGACACAAACTCTTTTTGTTCGGTGAATGAATCCCAGGCTTTATAATAAATAATATGGTCAAAAGGATTACCAATTTTCAATGGAGTTTTAGAAATTGTTGCTAAAGTTAATGTTCCATCTTCATTCACAGGTTGTAAAAGTTCACCTATATTACTTTTTAAAAATTCAAGTTTACCTGTTGCTGAAAAGTATCTATCAAATAGCGTAGTGACATTTTTTTCATTTATGGTGATGTGCTTAACCTTTCGGGCTGAAACTTCATGGCAATTTTTGTCCAATATGTTATAAAAAAATGAAGCGAATGATATGTTATTGGTTGAGATATAGCTATCTTAATTCCAATACCAATAAGTATCAGTATCACGAAAATAACTGCAAAACCTGCTACATAGTATTGGTTATAAAAAAGTAGTAGCATTCCAGCTAAACTGATGAGGATACCCGACACATCAATAATTAATTTAATATTTTTGTCCATTTTCATTCATGACATATGTCGTGTACTCTCCTCGCGCTTTTGTTCTTTTAAATCATTATTGCGTCATTTATTAATAAATAACTCCGGGTTATATTTTTCTG
>MCBC01000025.1 GCA_001723855.1 Candidatus Altarchaeales archaeon WOR_SM1_86-2
AAGATGAATGATGCCATAAAGAAATATAATGAAGCGATAAGGATTAACCCCGAATATGCAGAAGCACACAACAGTTTAGGAAGTTTATTGTATAATTTAAAAAGATATGAGGAAGCTGAGAGGGAATACAAGGAGGCGATAAGGATTAACCCTGAACTTGCAATGGCACACTACAATCTAGGAGTTCTTTATGAGTGTAATGATGAGGGAGTAAGATATGGTAAGGGGTTTAGAATAGATGCTGCTGTAAATGAATACAAAAAGGCGATAAGGATTAATCCCGAATATGCAGAAGCACACTACAATTTAGGATTTCTCTATGAGTATAATGAAGGTGGAATAAGGCATGGTAAAGGTTTTAGAATAAATGATGCTATGAGAGAATATCCCGAACTTGCAGAAGCACACTACAATTTAGTACTTTTATTTTTAGAAATTAGAAAAATCAAAGAGGCAAAACAAGAACTTGAACTTGCTATAAAATTATTTAAAGAGCAAGAAAGAGGAGCAGATGTAATAAGAGCTGAAGAATTGCTAAAAGAATTGGAGAAAAAATGACCCTTAACTATCAAAAACTTGGCTTCAAAGCAGGCATTGAAATCCACCAACAGTTGGACACTCATAAGTTATTCTGCGGGTGTCCTTCGGAACTCAGGGAGGATGAGCCGGACATTATTGTAAAAAGAAGGATGAGAGCTGTAGCAGGGGAACTCGGGGATGTTGATCCAGCGGCTCTGCATGAATTTTTAAAGGATAGGGAGATAATTTATGAAGCATATTCCGATACAAATTGTCCGGTTGAATTGGATGAAGAGCCCCCGCATCTGCTTAATCAGCAGGCTCTTGAGATCGCATTGGAAGTTTCGCTTCTCTTGAACGCCAAAATCGTGGATGAAGTGCAGGTGATGAGAAAAACGGTCATCGACGGCTCAAACACATCCGGGTTCCAGAGAACCGCACTCGTGGCTATGGACGGCTACATTGAAACCTCTGAAGGCAGGGTCGGGATCCCGACAATCTGCCTGGAAGAAGATGCCGCAAGAAAGATGGGTGAAGAGGGAAGTGCAACAACTTATCGCCTTGACCGCCTTGGCATACCGTTGATTGAAATCTGCACCGATGCGAGCATAAAGAATCCCAAGCATGCTCGTGAGGTTGCGGAAAAGTTGGGGATGATTCTCAGATCAACAGGTAAAGTAAAGAGGGGCATAGGGACAATACGCCAGGATCTGAATGTCTCCATTTTATCAGGGCAGCGGATTGAAGCAAAGGGAGTCCAGGATTTACGGCTGATTTCAAAGGTTTTAAAGGGGGAGGTTGAAAGGCAATTGAGACTTTTAGAAGTTAAAAAAGAGTTAGAAGAGAGGGGAGTTGGTTTTGATAAAACTTTTTTTAAAAGTTTTGTTGTTGATGTTTCCGGTATTTTTTCAGAAAATAATAAAAAGACGCGATCAAAGATTATAAAGAATGTATTGGAAAAAAACGGGGTTGTTCTGGCGGTAAAACTTCCCGGCTTTTACGGACTTTTAGGCTCTAAGTTTTGTGCGATTCCGGGGGCAAGTAAAGAAAGGGAAGAGAAGCGCCGACTTGGTCCCGAGTTTGCTCAATACGCAAAATCCGCATCCGGCGTAAAGGGGCTGTTTCATTCCGATGAACTGCCTGCTTACGGGATCTCTCAAGAGGAGGTGGATGAAATTAAGAGGAAACTGGATTGTTCTGATACGGATGCTTTTGTTCTGGTAGCGGCGCAGGAGAAATCTGCAGGGAAAGCATTGGATGCTGTTGTGGAAAGGGCAGGAATGGCATTCGAGGGAGTTCCGAAGGAAACACGAAAGGCAAGAGAAGACGGCTCAACGGAATTCATGCGTCCGCTGCCCGGGAGCGCAAGAATGTATCCTGAAACGGATGAGCCCCCGATCTCAATAACTTCTGAGTTGATTGAAAATATCAGGAAAAACCTTCCGGAACTTCCGGGTGAAAAGATGAAGCGATATACGGGAATTGGGTTAAGCAAAGAGATGGCAAACCAGATGATTCATTCTAATTTATGCGACACCTTTGATAACTTTTTAACTAAATTTAAAGAAATTGATCCGACATTGATTGCCGTGACATTGTTTTCAATTAAACAGATGGAAAAGGCGGGGGCATCATTTCTTAATGCATTTGAACAGATAGAAAAGGTAGAAGATTCGCTTAAGTCTTTGAGTCCAACTCCTGAACAGATGGAAAAGGCAGGGGTTTCGATTGGGGCATCACTCCTTCCAGCACTTGAACAGATGGAAAAGATGAGGGCTTCATTTAAGTCTCCAAGTTTAACTCCTGAACAGATAGAAAAGATGAGGGCCTCGTTTAAGTCTTTTAGTCCAACTCCTGAACAAATTGAGGGTGTATTAAGTCTGGTAGAAGAGGGCAAAATAAGCAAGGAAGCAATCCCGGAGATTTTGGCAGAGTTGGGGAAAAACCCTAAGAAGACCGCTTTGGATGTTATGGTAGAAAAGGGACTTGGTTTGATGTCAAAAGCGGAGGTTGAGGGGGTTATTGCTGAAATAATAAACCAGAATAAGGAGTTAATTCAAAGAATGGGGGACAAAGCATTCGGACCTTTGATGGGGCTTGTGATGAAGGAACTCGGGGGTAGGGCGGATGCCGGCGTGGTTAGGGAAATTTTGACGGAGAAATTGTGATTGTGGTTTGACAATCAGGCAAAACGAATGGATTTTTCTCAAACTCATTTGCAAACCCTGCAGCTCTCTTCCTCTCTAAGCAGTTGCTCGTATACCGCCCTTGTTTCGGGATTCATCAGCGAGTCCATCAGTTTTACCTGGTCAGCTAAAGTTCTGCTCCACTCTCCAACATCGGTTAGAACTGCCTGCATTTGATCGAATGTCAACTCCACTTCACGGGGCTCAATCAATTCTATGACGGACGGACCATACCTCATACATATGCTCAAAAAGCGCCTGAAATCCCTGACAAAAAGCTTGATCATCACCAATCCCCTGTAGAACTCCACCCCTGGACCCTTTTCTTCCTTTACTTCATCCTCCACTTCATCCTCCGCCTCATCATCCTCCCCGGACTTTTCAAGGTCATACATGTGCGCTTCCAGCAAATCAACCTCCTGTTCCTTATTCAATCTCTCGACCACATGATCTAACGCCTTAAGTAAAAAATCCTTGCTGTTGGATTCCGCCTCAAAGTAAAGTCTCGCCAGGAACCTGCCCTCGTCTATGTATTTATCCTCATTAAGATCCTCATTAAATGTTTTTTTAACAATCGCTTCTGCCATTTTTATTAATTTGATATTTATTATATTGTAATAACATTATCTATTTAAAAATGAAGGTTAACATGCGGCTTGAATTAAAGGATGTTCCCGGAACCCTGCTCAGGGCATTAGAGCCGATCTCGGAACATGGGGGGAACATAATAAGCGTTCTGCACCTGAGGGGTAACGGGGATCTCGTACCTGTGGAGATAATATTCAGGATAGCAGACGAATCGATGTTAAATTTAATAACCGGTGCACTGGAAGAGAGAAATATACATGTATCGAAGATAAATGTGGATGGAAGGAGATATTATGAGAAGAAAACGCATCGTTTCATTTTTATCGGGCATGTGATCGATACGGATATCAGGGACACCATAGACAGAATAAACAAGATAGGTGTGGTGTCGGACCTGGAGGTTGTTATGCCGGACCCGGACGAAAAATCATCGGTGCTGATGGTCGTTGACGTTGACCGCGAGAAGAATGAAAAAATGATGGAGGTTGTGGATGATGTTTGCGGTGAAAAAAATCTCTTGTTGATTAAATCTCTGGATTGATTTCCTGTGATGCTTTCTCCACGCATTCCTCTTTCAATTCCGTATCCGATATTCCCCTGCAGAGGGAGACATCCTGTTTTGCTATGCCGACCAATCCGATACATTTTTCCTTCACATAGTCATCCAATATCCTGTCGCAGATAGAAACATCCCTTTTTGCTGCGGCGACCATTGCGGTGCACTCTTCCCTGCCCGGGTCATGTGATATTTTATCGCAGAGTGAAAGGTCCTTTTTTTCTGCAGCAACCCATAAAATACATGCATCCTTTTCTTTCTGCAGCGGAGCGTATATCTCATCGCACAGGGAGACATCCTTTTTTTCTGCAGCAACCATTATAATGCAGTAACTCCTTGAACTGTTTGATGTTTCCTCGCACAGGGAAACATCCTTCTTTGCTTTTGCAACCTCCCGGATACACGCATCCTGTTCACCGGTATCCGACAGATCCATGCACCCGGAAATTTCCTGTTCCGTATCATTGATGATGCACCCGCTCAACGCCGCGGCTAAAATCAAAAATAATACCGCAAGTGCCCGGATTTTATTTATGTTCTTCATATCTTTGGTTTCATTAAATATCACAGACAACTCTTGCTGTGTATAAACCCCCCTCCTGTTTTATTTCCATGTTGTGATATGTAACCGCTTTCACTTCCGTCTGTATCCTGTGGCGATCCGGGTCGAAGGGTTCGTAGTTTGCGGACGCCGTTAACGTATATTCACCATTGCCGGAAATCTCTACAGTGAAGTATGTAAATGCCATGCGATCGACGTCAAACAAGAACAGCAGTTCAGCCAGCCAGTCGTGCAGCAAAATCTCCAACTCAGGCGCTTTGAGTTCGATTTCTTTTACTTCCTTACCTCCCATTTCCATAATCTCTTCCTTCCCGGCGCCAAGGATCGCGGAAAATAATGCATGTCCGGCGTTCTCAAAGCATTCCCCGAGGGATTTCCCGTATGCTATAAATTCTAAATCAGCCGTATGATCCAGATACTGAAAATCCATTCCTATTGTTTGTATCTTGTTAACCTTCCGTGGTCTTCCATTGCAGTAATGGTGGCTTTAGGTTTTTCTTCTTTGAAAATAGATGCTTTTCCCCCGGTTGGCCTTACCAGTACGGTATTGCACGCTATACACCTCACCGTTGTTGTGGAGTTGCTGAACACCACCTGCTCGTTACCGCATGCATTACATTCTATCCTCAAAAATTTACTCCTTGTCTCTTTCATTTTTTTCCGTTTCATGTAATAATTAGATTAATAAAGATTAATAGTTTGTCGGGTTCGTGATCATTAAATCACTGTGCTTTACTCCTGCAGTGGATGTTAACCTGTCCTTGATCTCCTTTATTTTCTTTACCTCCCCCTGCACGATTATTAATTCCAGGCAGTTATGTTCATCCATGTGCTGGTGGATGCTGGACTTTATTATCTCATGATAGTCATGCTGCAGGTCGATCAGAACATCATTAACGCCTCTAACATCATGATCGTAGATTAAAGAGATAACCCCAACACGCTCTCCTTCCTCCTGCCGCATTTCATTCTTCAACATGTACTCCCTCACAGCATCCCTTATCGCCTCAGAGCGATTTGCATAGCCCATCTCCCCGGTCATATCGTCAAACCTCTCCAATAGTTTAGGCGGAATTGAAACCCCGATTCTTGTAATGTTTTGCATAAAAAGATATTAAATAGATAAAATTAAATATTAATAATTTAAAATGTATTGGATATTTTTGTTCTCCGCCAATTTACTTTTCCGGTGTTCTAATGTATGGATTACCGTATGGATTGCGTAGCATGTGAAACATATCCCAAACCAGACTAAAAACATTGTTTCCATTTTTAGCGCAATTATGTGAATTGAATCAATTATTTTTCTTTTTCCTCACAAGACGCTCAACGAGCGTTGGGTCTGGTTGTTTCTTCTGGGGCTTCCATCCCTTATTTTTTATAAATTCCAGAACATTATCCTTCATTGTTACAGGGATATCCGTCTCTGCCCTTACGAATTTATGGATATCCGGGGGAAGTGCATTTTTTCCTTCGCCTGAATACCTTTGGTACATATCAACCCAGTGTGCAATTTTGATCTGCCTGCCTTTAAAGTTATCACTTGCTCTGATGCATAATTTCGGAATCATTATCATGATCTCTTCCTTTGTTTTTGCAGCATAACTTAAATGTTCGGGGACAGGACCAACATCAAATCTTTCTCCTGAAAAGGAATCATAGACCTCCCACCTATCCAATGAATTTTTCTTATCATAATTAAAAATATCATTATGGTCGTCATCACTGTAATCAATATCAACATCGCCGAGAAGTTCCTTCCTGTATTTTATACCCTGCGGACCCCATATTACCGGAACTCCAAGACGCATGCAGCCAAATCCGATAGAAACTGCTTTCTGGGACATTGTTCCCAGCACTAAACCTACCGCACCGATTCTGTTGAGACAATAATCTGCAATCTCCTCATAATTTGCCCGCAATTTTCTTTTTGCGAATATATTCGCAACCTTTATTGCCGCACCCGTAATGTGCGAGTTTGCAACACAAGAGCCAACATTAACCAGATTCCCTGCTGCAAATCTCCCCCCGTATTTTTCATAAAGATTATGTGTGCCACTGTAATCGGTTGCTAAAGCCATCGCAGAGCATCCGGAGGTTGCTACAATATAATTTCTCTTTAAAAATTCTTCAATAATTTCTCCAAGCTCTGCGCCTCCCCTCGGCCAGAGTGAACAGCCAACAGGGGCAATAATGCCTGGAATTTCCCCGAAAACAATGGGCATTCCGACTTCCCTTATTTCAACATCCTGAACCGCTCCCCTGCCGGGGGAAATTTTTGCTTTATCGTCTTTAAATCTGTTCATATACACTTCCGTGAATGCGGAAACAACGGGGATATTTTGAGGACACCATGATTCACACCTGCCGCAGAAAAGGCACTGCTCTAATCTTTCAAGAATTTCCTCTTTTGTGAGATACTTGATTTCGGTTTTTATGTTTAACTCCCGTTTCTTTGCCTTTACCACATTCTTTATGTCAACATTCCGGGGGCATTTTTCCTGACATAACCCGCACTCTGAACATCCCTTTAATGCGGCAAGTAATTTACCTTTGATTTCCTGTTTGTTTTTTATTCCAAAAATTAAATCCTTAATCTCAAGATTGTTCGGACAATTCCTTGAGCATATTCCGCAGCCGATGCAATCGTCTGCGGAAACATCCTTTACTTTTTTACCCTTTACCATACCCTTTTTATTGAAAATATGATCAATACTCTGAACAATCAATTTATTATCCACGCCGACAGGACAGGCTCGCGAGCACAAACCGCATCCGATGCAATCAGCGGTCTTTTTACTTGCACCTTCATAATTATTTGCCCTTCCTTCTTTACCCTTCCTTTTTTTAACGAGTAATGCGGTTTTAACCGCTATTTCCCCTGCTTTTTCAAGGTCGGGCATGTAACATCCCGTAATTTCTCCAAAGACAAGTTTTGAAACAACTTCATCAGGGTTCTCGTTGCTTAGATCAGGTAGTCCTGCAGCATTTTTATCTGAAACGGCAATCAACGGAATACCGAGTTTTTTTGCGTTTTCAAGCGTATCAACCCTGATGCACTGCTCATCAACCATGATAAGGTCTGCGATTCCCGCCCTTACAAATTGAAGCTGATATGACAACTGCCCGACAACTTTCGCTCCCGTATGATATCTCCCTAAATCCAGTGCAGTGCAGCAAATTGCGCATGCTTCAACATCAATATTATTTTCAGCGGCGTAATCAATTACTTCTGCTCCTGCGGCAACATTATGTCCAATGCATAAGATAACGGGTTTACTTTTATCAATACTGCCAAACCCGATTTCACAAAGTTCCGGCTCAGGATCGCCTTTTGGGAAATTGAGTGCTGAAATCTGGGAAATGTCGCAGACCTCCATACCAACATGGTCAAGCATTCCCGCATGCAGGGCTTTTGAATTAAAATCAAAATCTGACGCTTCCTGTCCCATGTGCAGTGAAGATAAAAGATGCGTTAATTGCTCTTCAACATAACCTATCGCTTTTTCAAGGTCGCCAAGTGTTTTTGGTTTATAGCCGCAGACAAGCCGTATGTTTGGCGCTTCAACTTCCGTGTTTTCGGCAACATTTAGTGTGGTGTCCCCTCCGAATTTATGAATTAATGTATGAACCTGGTGTCTTCCGTGCGCCGCGTGCGCCGCACAGCCCGTAATCGCTAAAAAGAGTGATTCCCGTGCCATCTGCCGCTCCAATGTAATGCCGCATGCCCCTCTTCTGCCTTTATCAAGGTCGCATGGTCCGAATGCACAGAACTGGCATTGTTTAATAAAAGCATGATACTTGGGTTTATACCTCTTCAGTAATTTTTCATCCCAATGCCTGAGGTCAGTAACCCCCGGCATTGGCGTTGGCCCCATTTCTTCATCCCAGTCATCCATTGCGGCTTCAAATGACTTCTTCTGAGATTCCCGGATGACCTCACCAATATAAACTTTTATGTCTTTTCCTTCAAATTCCATCGTAATTTATATTTTTTATTGTAATGCAAACTATATGTTGTAAGGCATTATGGGGGGCTGTAGGCCCCCCACAATTCATTCTGATGATCAACCTTTAAGAAGGTTGTTTTTTATACAAATGTGCATAATTAATTAAATTTTGAATATAAAAATAATAAATGATTATGATAAATTTCCCATAATTAAACTACAATCTCCTCAAATCCATTTTCCTGCGTCACAATCCGAACCTTTGTATTGGGCAGGTATTTCTTTGCCGCTCTCCCGAGCTTTTGCATTTCTTCTGCTGTAGGACTTCTAATGAATTTAAATTCGGGATCAAGTGTCTTTTCAGGTCGGAATTGTTGTAAAGTGTAAATTTCAAATCCGGTATTATGAACAACGTTTGCAATTTCCCTTACATCCTCTAATGTATCAACTAAGGTTGGAACGATTGTTGTTCTCGCCTCTTTTTTCCCACCCCATTTCTTTAGAATTTCATTACTCTTTTTGATTCTTTTAACAACATTCTCCCAGTGATCTGTCAAACCAATTGCTTTCACATATCTTTCATCAAGCGGTGCTTTTATATCTGTTGTGAAAAAGTCCAGATAATGTAATGCCTCTTTTAATCTTTCTGGAAAATATCCGTTATGGTCTATCTTTAATAAAAGGTCCGTCTCTTTTTTTATTTTCTTCAAAAGTTCAAGCGTGTTTTTCTGCATCAATGGCTCCCCACCCGTAACACATACGGCATCAAGCAGAAAATTCTCTTTCAATTGTTTAATTATTTCATCCAACTCCACCTGCCTGCATACGCTCTCATCTTCCAGAACCAGTTCGGGATTATGGCACCATGGACACCTGTATGGACATCCGTAAAGATAAACCACAGCCGAAATCTTTCCAGGATAATCTATGGTTGAATTATCAACTATTCCCGCGAAATTTATCTTCATTGTTTTAAGTATTACTTTTTGCATCCTTCAGAACCGTGCTTTTCCCCCCGGAATGCATGTTGCCTGCATGCCGTTTCATCCGTAGCCTCCTGAAGCCGACCTTTTTTCCATAAGTATACTGCATTTTTGACCGGGCTGTGTGCTCCAACAAATACTCGAATGCCATACTCTTGAAACATCATTATTGCCCTGTGGCCTAAACCCGAGCAGATCATCACATCAACACCCTCTTTAGCCAATATCTCCGGTGGATAACCCTGCCCGCCCATGTGTTGGCTCGTGTTACCTATAATCCTCACCTCATTTGTTTCCGTATCTACTATCGTATATGTCGGAACCCTTCCAAAGTGTTCTCCAACCGCTTCATCAAGTCCTTTATCACCCATTGTCGGCACTGCAATTTTCATTTTTGTTTAAATTTTTTGATTTTGTCAATAATTTCATTAAATGATTTCGCTGCATATGAATCAGGATTGCTTAAAATGAAAGGTTTCCCGGAATCACCAGAGATTACAATTTCCGGGTCAATCGGTATTCTCCCAAGAAATCTCACTCCTAATTCATCTGCCGCTTTTTCTCCGCCGCCAATTTTAAATAACTCAATTTCCCTGCTGCAGTGGGGGCATTTAAATCCGGACATATTTTCAATTATTCCAATAATTGGAACATTAACCTGTTTTGCAAAATTTACCGCTTTTCTGGAATCAAGCAGTGCAACATCCTGCGGCGTTGTAACAATTACTGCTCCATCTGGCTGCATTAACTGAGCGATGCTCAATGGCTCATCCCCCGTTCCAGGAGGTAGATCAACTATCAGATAATCAAGATCGCCCCACTCAACTTCTTCTATAAACTGCTTTATTGCCCCCATTTTTAAAGGTCCCCTCCAGATAACCGCATGGTTTATATCGGGCAGTAAGAAAGCCATGGACATAATCTCAAGCTGGGTTTTTCCTATCTGGATCTTAACCGGCTTTATGCCCATGGATGACGCTTCAGGTCTTTTATCTTCAATTCCAAGCATCTTTGGAACATTCGGCCCGTGGATGTCGGCATCAAGTAATCCGGTTTTATTTCCGATCAAAGCGAGTTGAAACGCCAGATTCACGGCAACTGTTGTTTTACCAACGCCCCCTTTACCGCTCATTACCATTATCTTGTTCTTTATCTTACTCAGTTTCTTATCCAATTTATCCTTCGTTTCTTTCATCTTGATCTGATCATCTTACTCCCGCATTTTGGGCAGGTCTGTTGGTAGCAAGGGACTCTGCGTGGTTCTTTATGCCCACAATTTTGACATACACATTCCCCCCCGGGTCCCAAACCAACTCCTCTTCCCCCATCGTTTGACATTTTTATATTTTATTTTGCACATAAGTGCTTTAATATAAATTAAATTTTGAATTTAAAAAGCAATAAAAATCTGGGTATCATCATGAAAAAATTCTATTCTTTAGTTTGAAACCAGCATTCATAAGAAATTTTCCTATGTCTTCCGGTCTCTAATATTCTTCCTCAACGCTTGTTACGGCAACATATTTCCAGTCAATGATTATCGGTATTCCACCTTGAAGTAATTATTTTTTGCATTTATCAAAATGATGTCTACAGAAAAACGAGTTCATCATTTTTATTACCCTCTTGTGAACTAAAAATAGGTTCCGCGTGCTTTCTCTCAACCCCTTCCCTGTGGATTGTGTTGTATGAGCAGAAGGGGATGATTCTGCCGTCTGGAAGCGAGTAATGGATAACGCATCTTTCCAACCTTTCCAGGTCA
>MCBC01000026.1 GCA_001723855.1 Candidatus Altarchaeales archaeon WOR_SM1_86-2
GAAAGCGGAAGTTGCCGCCCATAACATTGAAATGAGAACCCGGCAAGTTCATGAATGGAAATCGCAGGATCAGGCGCATGACGGGAGGAAGAAGCATCTGTTCAAACATCCAGGTTAACAACTTCCTGGGCATGCTGCTGGATGAATTCCCTTCTCGGTTCAACGGCCTCGCCCATGAGAGTTGTAAATAGTTCATCTGCAGCGATGGCATCCTCAACCGTCACCTGGATTATTGTTCTTGTTTCTGGATCCATGGTGGTTTCCCATAACTGTGTTGGATTCATTTCCCCCAGACCCTTATATCGCTGTATGCTCACTCCCTTAGTGCCCCATTCCTCCAACTTTTTATCCTTCTCGGCATCAGAGTATGCATAGTATTCTTCTTTACCTTTCTTTAATTTATATAGCGGTGGCTGGGCAATATAGACATAACTCGCGTTTATTAATTCCTCCATATATCTGTACAAGAATGTAAGTAGGAGGGTTCTGATATGGGCGCCGTCAACATCGGCATCCGTCATAAGAATGCATTTGTGATACCTTGTTTTAGAAATATCGAATTCATCTCCAAATCCTGTGCCTAAAGCAGATATTAATGTTTGAATTTCCTTGTTCTTTAGAATCTTATCTATGCGCGCTTTCTCAACATTCAAAATCTTTCCTCTCAGCGGAAGAATTGCATGGAACTCGCGGTCTCTTCCTTGTTTCGCACTCCCGCCTGCGCTGTCTCCTTCCACAACATATAGTTCGCAAAGCGCAGGGTCTTTATTTGCACAATCAGCCAATTTTCCAGGCAGGGTTGTGGATTCTAAAAACCCTTTCCTCCGGGTCAATTCCCTGGCTTTGCGGGCAGCTTCTCTCGCCTGAGACGCCTGCACAGCCTTTGCTATAATTCTCTGCGCAACACTCGGGTTTTCTTCCAAAAATTCAGATAATTTTTCATTCATCGTGCTTTCAACAATCCCCTTAATCTCACTGTTGCCCAGCTTTGTTTTTGTCTGCCCCTCAAACTGCGGCTCAGGGAGTTTAATGCTGACAATAGCCGTCAGACCCTCCCTTACATCCTCCCCTGTGAGATTCTCGTCAGCACTCTTTAGAATATTATTCGTTCTCGCATAATCATTAAATGTTCTCGTTAAAGCCGCTTTAAATCCAGCCAGATGGGTCCCGCCTTCATGAGTATTGATGTTGTTGGCGAATGTGAATGTGTTATCAATATAGGAATCATTGTACTGGATTGCTATATCAACCCAGACACCATTCTTTTTAGCCTCAAAATAAATCGGTTCTTCGTGCAGAACACTCTTGTTCCTGTTGATGTATTTTACATACTCCACTATCCCTCCCTCATAATGGAATGTGTGCTCCCTAGGTATTTTTTTATCATTGATCGTTATCTTAACTCCTTTATTCAGAAATGCCATCTCCCTTAACCTGTTGAAAAGCGTATCGTAATTGAATTCCAGGGATTCAAACACCTCGGAATCGGGCATGAATGTAATTTCCGTTCCCGTATCATCTTCTGCACATGAGCCGAGTATCTTTAAATCTTCTTCTGGAACTCCTCTTTTGTATTTCTGGCAGTAAATTTTACCGTCCCTCTTTACCTTCGCTTCCAGCCATTCAGATAATGCATTAACCACGGAAACCCCCACCCCGTGAAGCCCGCCGGAAACCTTGTAAGCGGTATGATCAAATTTCCCTCCCGCGTGAAGCATTGTCATAACAATCTCAACCCCGCTTTTATTATACTTGGGATGGACATCTACCGGGATTCCCCTGCCGTTATCTGTCACGGTTACACTGCCGTCATCATTCAATGAGACCTCGATCCTGTCACAAAAACCCGCCATTACCTCATCCACTGAGTTATCCACCACCTCATAAACCAGATGATGCAGTCCGCGAGAGTTAGTACTGCCGATGTACATGCTCGGTCTTTTCCTCACCGCTTCTAAACCCTCAAGCACCTGAATTTCTTCGGCTTCGTAATTAGATTCCTTTCCCATTCTTTATTTAAAATTAGATTTTTATATATTAAAAACACAAATGCGAACAAGATTAAGGAAGTGTAAGGGGTGTGATGCATACACGCTGATGGCAGAATGTCCAAGATGCGGAAATCCATCCTCGGACCCGGTCCCTCCAAGATACTCGCCGGAAGATAGATACGGTAAATACCGAAGAATGCTGAAGAAAGAAATGGAAGATTCGTAAACAAGAACATATGGAAAAAACTTTTTTTATTTTAAATAATAAATAATAACAAATAATTAATTTAAAAATGACAATAAATCTGAAGGATCTGCCTGTAGATGTGGGGGTCGTGTATGAAGGCGAGCGAATAAGAAGCGGCGACAATAAGGCCGAGTTGGTCAGGGCAAGAAAGAAAGAGGAGATTGAAGATGAGAAAGTTATTGTAATCGGGCGCGATATACAGGAACTTGAGGAAGGCTCACGGGTTCCGTTTGGTGTTCTGGTTGAGATTTATGGAAAAAAGATCGAAAAGGATCTGGAGCCGGTTATAGAACGAAGGATTCACGATTTTATCAACTACATCCACGGGATGATGCATTTAAACCAGCGGTATGATATCTGGTGCAGGATAAGTAAGGAGGCAAAGAACTCTAACTTAACCTTTGAAGATGTCGGGAAAGCGATAATATACCTGTTTAAAGCGGAATTTTCATTTATCGAGAAGATCCAGGTGACCCTGATGACCGATGAAAAGGAAATAAAAAAGTTCTATGATGATGCAGTGGCGGTTTACAATGAAAGAGATTCAAGAATAAGGGGGATGAAAGATGATGAAGTAGAGGAATTCTATTCCTGCACACTCTGCCAGTCATTTGCTCCAAATCACATCTGTGTTATCTCCCCCCAGAGATCCTCACTCTGCGGTGCGTTAAGCTGGCTTGACTGCAGGGCGGCATATAAAATAGATCCAGAAGGTTCGAACTTTCCGATACCGAAAGGTGATGTTATAGATGGGGAGAAAGGCGAATTTTCAGGAGTTAATGAAGCGATCAAGGAATCCTCTCACGGGGATCTGGAAAGAATTTACATGTACTCGATGTTTGATTTTCCTCATACATCTTGCGGCTGTTTTGAGACCATAGCATTCTATATGCCGGAGGTTGACGGTGTGGGGATAGTTGACAGGAACTTTAAAGGAGAAGCGATCAACGGTTTAAGATTTTCAACGATGGCAGGCCAGACGGGAGGGGGGGAACAGACAGTGGGCTTTTTAGGAGTTGGGGTAAATTGGATGACCTCCCCGAAGTTTCTATCCGCAGACGGCGGCTGGGAACGCATCGTCTGGATCCCTTCGCACATAAAGGAAAGGGTTAAGGAATTTATTCCAGCGGAAATTCACGATAAAATTCCAACAGAAAAAGATGTTAAAAACCTGGACGAACTGAAGGGGTTTCTGGAAGAAAAGAAACATCCGATTGTTGAGAGATGGGTTGAAGAGGAGGTTGTGGAGGCTGCGGAAGAAGGGCTCGTGCCGGAGGTTGCCGCTGGAGAAGAAATGCCTATTGTGTCCGCACCGACAATGGCACTTCCCGGCACAGGAGGAATTAAGATCATACTGAAGAACGCCAAGATATATGCCGATAAGGTTATTATCAAAAAGGTTGAGAAGTAGGGGCCTTATATTTCAGATGAACAATAATACAGATTAAAACAAGAAATTTATGATGAAAAAGAAAATTTTAATCAAAGGTAGAATAGTTCATGATGTTGGCTATCGTTTGCTTTTGATGAACTCGGCTGAGGATCTCAGAATCGAAAACTTTGATGCGAAGAATGTGAAAGAGGATGGAAAACAGGTTGTAAGAGTTTTAGTTGAATCCTCGGGGGATAATGTAAATAAGTTTCTTGGTTTTGTGGAAGATAAAGAAAATCGTCCAGAGCGTGCAAAGGTTGATTCCGTGGATGTAGTGGGATATGACGGTTATGTCAGACCTTTGGAGTCCTTTAGGTTAGGATTTATGGCTTACCAGCAGCAAAAATTTGCCAATGCAGGCGTAGGATTACTTAAAGAGGTTAAGGAATTTAGAAAGGAAAGTTGTGGAAAACAGGGTCAGATGCTTGAGAAACAGGATCAAACTATTGTGAGCATCAATAGATTAGACGATGACACAACCCAAAACTTCAACAGAATGAACGTGAAATATGACAAGGTCTCAGAGAAAATGGATGCAATAGATGATACGCTCAAAGAACTCACAAAGGCGATCTTAAAACTGGCTAAAACTCGGGGATGAAATTTTAACCTGAAGAGCAAGTAGAATAACGATTCAAAAGCAAACATAAGCGGCTCAAAGGAATAAAACGATTACAGATGAGCAGGCAGATGAATTGATAGCAAAAACACAAAGGATAATAGACACTATTTGAATAAATCGATGCCCTGGGGGGAAGTTGAGGCCGAAGCAGAGGGAATGCCCGCTATACCTGCACTAACAACGGCACTTCCCGGCACAGGGGGAATTAAGATCATACTGAAGAACGCCAAGATATATGCCGAAAAGGTTATTATCAAAAAGGTTGAGAAGTAGTAGTCCAGCGTGCAGGGTCTTGATGCCGAACCACCAAAAGTTGCGTGTTGTGATCCATCATTTCTAATCAATATTGATGAGTTGACCACTTATTCTTGCAATCCAGAAATACTAAAGGATAGTTTTAATAATGGTTTTATTTATTTTTGGAAGAATAAGATGGAAATAAGATGAAATCTCTCGGTTTTAAATTCTGGCGAAGCCGAAATTTGAGAAAGGTAAAGATAAGAATGAGGATTAAGTTAATGGTTGTTGTGCCAATAATTTTATTTTTGATTTTGCTTTCTTCAATAGCATCTGCTGGATGGACAATAACTGAGCAGTGGAACTGTAATGGTTGTTGTATCGAAGGTAATAGTTTCAGCGTTACTATTACAATTAAGACCTGAACAGAGAAATTATGCCACCCACAAATACCTAAAATAAGTCACTTCCCTCATCTTAAAACATGTCTAAACCGCTGCACTAAGCCAGTATTCTGCGATT
>MCBC01000027.1 GCA_001723855.1 Candidatus Altarchaeales archaeon WOR_SM1_86-2
AACAAACCATAAAGGAATAAGCATCCGGATAATAATATTATTAACATTATTACTTAGCGCGAGCACCCTGGTTTGTGCCGGCGGGGAAACGGATTCGGGTTCAACCCCGGTAATTATAAATGCTTCCGTCTATCCCGATAAAGTTGTCCCGGGAGATGTTATGACAGTAACGGCAGAAATAACCGATGAGAACGGCATTAAATCGGTTATCGCGGATATGGCAGGCATTGAAAATATAACATTAAATTTAGTCGGGGGAGATATTTACAACGGGACCTGGCAGAACAACTGGACGGTTCACAGCACACAGCCGATATGGTACAACACCACGATCACGGCGGAAAATTTAATCGGGAATATTAATACTTCAAAAAGAGACAGGACAGAACACGGGGAAAGTCCTCACGAGAATGGAGATGCAGCAGGAAAAGTATGATCAAATAATTGAAAAATTAATAAATTAATAAAAGTTATGCCAAATAAATCAAAACCATAAATAAAAAAACAAACTATGAAAAATGGAAAATTTGAGCACTTGAAGGAAAAAAATCGCCTGGTGCAGTGTACAGCATTTGCAGTATTATTTTTGCTTGTTTCAGTTAATGTTGTTTATGCTTCCACCGTACAGACAGATAAGAGCTCTTATGACAGGGAGACAGAGGAAACCGTTTATATTACCGGCACAGGCTATATGCCGGCAGGCGATAATGTAACGCTGACCATAAAAGACCCCTACGGCATGAATTTCCCGGGTTTCCCGAAAACCGTCCAGTCAAATTCAACCGGGGGAATCACATACAACCTTACATTAAACACAACCCTTGCCGAAGGAACCTACACGGTTAATGCCACATCAGTGCTGTACCCTTCAAACACATCCGCGACAACATTTAATGTTACGGCAATCCCGATTATCAGAACTGTTTCTCCATCAACAACAGTAGGTATTGCTTTAATTTACGAGGTTTGCGTTATTAACCCGGGCGATTTAAACAATGTCAGTGTTAGTAAAGTTGCCCTTAATTTAACGGGTATTGGAAATACCGTGTTCGTAATTAACAATCAAATAAGCCCGACAACAGGGTGGACTCAAAGTAGGGTTAAAGATGTTTGGATGGCTTTATTCTGGGAAAACGCAACTAATAACATAAGCATTTCACCCAGAAGTGCATACTGCTTTAAAATTAATGCAACAGTAGATGGTGCCGCATCAGGATCAGGTATATACCTTAATGCTTTTGCCACAACGGATAAAGGCATTTTGAATGAGACTTTATTTTTGGGTAATATTCAAAATGCTAAGCCATGTATAGCGTTATCGTTTGACCTTCCCGACCCCAACATGTCAAATCACAGGGCGTATGACGGCGATTATATATTTATGAACCAGACCGAAAACGGGAGCCTTATCCAGCCGGGGACGACATACACCTTCAGGGTCAAAGTATGGGAACTAGAGGGAACATCGGTATCTACCTCAGCGAATTTAACCCTTCAAATCCCGAAATACTGGGAGAATGTAACCATCATAAACTCCACAGGATGGACATTAAGTGCGGGCAACCTGACGGGAGACAGCACAACAGGATGGAATATAACCGCAACTAATGGTGGTGCTTTTTCAGGAACATATAAAGAGTTCACATTTAACGCAACACCGCCTCAAAGCTATATCGTAATAAAATATGAAACAATTTTTGCAAAAATAATTGATTATGGTCCTAACCCTGACAGAATTGCGCAAACAGAGGGCTTTGTTAATGTCCAGGCAACAAGATTCCAGTTAATAACAATAGACAACCCGGTACAGAACCTGAGCATACCGAACAACAGGACATTCACCTTAAACGGAGCAGCCCTTTGTTTCGGAAAATGCGATAACTCAATGATTTACCCGCAATATTGTTTGGGCGTAAACTGCACAAACTTCGCGGCTATTCCGACCGATCCGGGCAGCGGATTCTATGTAAATGCTTCAAACTACTCGTGCGGGAACTTATTGAACCAGCAGGGCTGCAATCCCACTTTTACCGTAACGGGGAATGTTACGGGGGCTTATACCGTGAGGCTGTACCTGAATTCCACTTCGGCGGCGTACACTCTTTCAGACGGGAGAACGGTGTTTGTCGGGGTTTACATGAATATCGCAATAGACAAGCCCGCAGATAATTATATGACCCAGCAAAACAGCACTTTTATATTTAACGGCACAGTGCACTGCTATAACGGGATATGCGGGAATGTTTCCGTTTATCCGCAGTTCTGTATCGGAGAAAACTGCGTAAGTTTCCAGAATATGGTTCTCTCGGGAGTGATTTACTCCAACCAGACTAATTTTTCCTGCGGGGATATGACAAACAACACCAACTGCACGGTAAGCTTTAATATCACCGGCAACTTGTCCGACAAATGTGAAATACGAATGAACGCAACCTCCCAAACAGTATCAGAATACCAGTCGGAGTCAAGGACAATTATTATCGGCGCGCAGCTGAATTCAACACTCCAAAACCCCCCGGACCCCTATAATGTTAATAAAGACAGCACGTTCATATTAAACGCGACCGTAAACTGCTATAACGGCGAATGCAACAACACTTTCGCCTACCCGCAGTACTGCAACGGAAGCGCCTGCACAAACTTCGTGAATATTCCGACTGATCCAGGCAGCGGATTCTATGCGAATGCTTCAAGCTACTCGTGCGGCAATATGAGCAACGGAATGTACTGCAATACTACTTTTAAGATAACTGCAAACCAGACCGGCGATTTCAGGGTAAGAATATTTTTAAATTCCACAAACGCCGCAAACAGCACGACAAACTCAAGCCTTGTTGTCGTGGGAGCATACCTTAATATGACCATAAGCCAGCCCTTAAATAACTCAATGTTCGGCTTAAACATGAATTTTACCCTTAACGGCACAATAACCTGTTTAGGGTCATACTGCGGCAATGTTACCGCTTACCCCAGATACTACAACGGGTCAGCATGGGTCACGATAGGCACGACAGGCAATTTAACAACCGTTGATACAAATCCCATAATTTGCGGGGTGATGACAAACACCACAAACAATAACTGCACGGTCAAATGGAATGTTTCCGGTTCACAGGAAAATATTTACTTTATCAGAATATATGCGAACACCACAGCCAACATACCAGCCAATTTTTCAGATAATAGAACGGTTACAATAGATTCAACACCGCCGAATGTAACCATGAACTACCCCCCTGATGGCTATAACACAACACAGACCCAGTTAACCTTCAACTGCTCGGCAACAGATAACTACGGACTCGCGAACATAACCCTATATATATGGAACTCAACAGGAGGAATTGTTCACACGAAAACAAATAATGTCTCAGGAACCTCAAACTCAACAACGTTTCCAGTATCGTTTTATTTAGGAAATTATACCTGGAAATGTAATACCTCTGATATTGCAGGCAACACAAACGCCTCAGAGAAAGATTATAACCTGACAATTTGGTCAAATCTGCCGTACTATGCACGCGTTTACTTCTATGACCTTAATGTAACCGCCCCCCCGGACAACAGATCAAAAGATACGCTTATTTCGGTTTTTTCCGCGGAGGAGGGTGCTTTCGGCAGCGAGTCAATAGCAAATTATGGCGGCGGAAACCCTGTTGTTTATCTTGAAGACAACCGAAACGGCAGCCCGGAACAAGTATATAGGATGGTGGTTTACATAAAACCGCAGGTATCATGGGACTGGAACGCAAGCGCACCCGGGAAGATGTTCATCAGGCTCGTAAATTCAACTCAAAACATCAGCATTTCAAATGCATCTTCAAATCGCGAACTAATCGTAAACCAAACACCCTATAATTATATAATCGGCATCGGAGGAGTCTATGATGTTGCAGGATATGACGGGAATTCCACACCATGGGACCCCATAACGGATAACGGAACAGGATACGGGAGATACGGAACTGTTTTTAACGGGACATTTGACGCATTTTATAATTCAACATACTCTTTTGAAACATTAGGAGACGGCATGACAAACGGAGGAGAATACCTTTACTGGGACACTTACTTCTACTTAGACAAAGATTGGATGGTAGGGGACAACATAGAATTTAGCTGGGAGGGGCAGAATCTTACGGGACTGCGCTGGAACGCACGCGTTCTGGAATGCGTCAGAGTTGTGAATTTTACCGTTACGCCCTCAGATGTATCTCCCGAGAGCACACCAATAGTTAAGGCCCGGCTTATCTACTGCAATGGAACGCCCCTGAACGGCTCATTCTATGTAAATGATGAGTATTATGATATTACTTTATGGTTTTCGGATGTGACGGACAATGATATAAACTTTTCATCAGGCGTAACGATTGATGAATACGGCTGGGCAAACTTTTCCTACTTTGTTCCCGCTAATGCCAGTGCAGGAAGCCATACGATGAGAGCGGATTTTTACGGCTGGCCGGACTTTCCGGTATACCTGCACGACGCCTATGCTCTTTCGTCAATGAATGTTTTAGGGCATCCCTACCTGTACATTGACAAGACATGGCTGTCCTACCCGCAGGGATATGAAATAACAAGAGGCGAAACAAATTTGAACTTCACCGTTAATATCACGAATTATGGAAATGCTCCTGCTACAAATGTTAACATCACCATACAAATCCCCGGCGATTGGGTTAACAACACACCGCTTACGCTGTATTTAGGCGACCTGCCGGCTGGCGGCTCTGCAACGGCGACATGGATCATTAACACGACGACTGCCTCTTCAATGGGAGCAAGACAGGTAAATGTAACCGCGACCTGTGATGAAAACGCCACCCCACAGAGTGTAAATACAACTTCATCAAAAAACATCAATGTTTACGCAAACACAAGCATATCAGGCGTCAGCGCGGATAAAAGCACATATTTTTCGTATGAAGAGATAAATATTTCAGGGATTCTCAGGTATGATAATTCATCTCCCATAGCGAACCAGAACATCACATTATACTATAATGAAACATACGGCAATGCAAATCTGCTGGACATAAACGGCAACACAGGATGCTGGGCAATAACAAACGCTGCAGGAGAGTTCAATGCAAGCTGCAGAGTGCCCATAGGCGCAAGCGAGGGAAGCCATATCATAAACGCAACCCTTTCAAAAATTAATTATTCCCCGCAAATCTACCTTAACCCGTCATCCAATGTTTCCCAGCAAATAACATTTGAAGCGCACCCATGGCTGAATATCACCTGGCTTGTGTACCCTGCGGATATCGTGAGAGGAGTGAACGGCACAAACTTTACGGTTAATATTACGAATATTGGCACAGCCGGTGCCACAAATGTTAATGCCACCATATCTCCCCCGGCTTATTGGAGCACTTCGCCTTATACTCTCTCTTTGGGGAATTTAAATGTAGGCTCTTCAGTTACCGCCTCATGGATTATTAACACGACAATAGACGCGTCAATCGGGAACCAGGTGGTTTATGTAAGCACCACCTGCGATGAAAACGCCACGCCTTTTAGTGCTAATGCGACCGTAAACAAGACCGTGGCAGTTTATGCAGGCACTTCACTGGTGGCTGTTTCTAATGACGGCTGTCCGACTCCGGGGGAAACGATAGTTATAACAGCGTTTTTATCTTATGATAATTTATCCTCAATACAGGGGCAGACAATATACTTTTTTGATGAGAGCGAAGGCTTCCAGTTCATAGGCTCAGGCACAACCAATGTGACGGGATATGCTGTTTTAACTTACGAGTTGCCTGAGGATGGTTTACCGGGATGCCATCAGATATTCGCGGAGTTCAATAGAAACACGGAAGCATTCCTTAATTATTCATCAGGGGAAACAGTGATAATTATGTCGTTGTTGCAGTCCTGCGGTTTTACAATACCTGATAATGACGGCTGGATGTGCTGTAACCTAACCATTGACCCTGAAGACAGATTCAACATATCAAATGTTGATGTTTACATTAACATCATTCAAAACTCTTCAAACTATGATGTTAATCAATCGGCAGCAAGATTATCTCATCTCGGAACAGAGTATATTGTATATAACACTAACAATGAATCAGGCAATGATTTAAGTAAATGGTATTACTACATACCTGCATTTGATGGAAACGAATCCAACGGCACATGGCAGCTCTGCGTGAATGACAGCGTGCCTGACGGCGAAACAGGAAACATTAGTTCATGGATGTTAAATATAACAGGGGTTCTATTTAAACCGGTTCTTAATGTAACAATTTTGGAGCCGATAGCGGATCCCGTGCAGAATATCACGCGAGGAGTATTATATAATTTTTCCGCTTTTGTTAACAACACAGGATTTGCGAACGCAACATACGCCTGCCTTACATGGGACCTTCCATACGGGTGGGAGATTGTCTCCGGAAATAAGACAAACTGCTTCAGCACGTTAGGCATAGGCGAGATAGGATGGAACAATATAACCGTTAAAGCAAACGGCTCAACTGCGGTTGGAAGCCATAATATAGGGGCAAACGCAGACTGCCTGCAAAGAATTTACGGCAGTGCAAGCGTAAGCGTTAATGTCGTAAGAGGAAATGCAACATTGGTCTTTAGATATGTTTCACGCCTTAATACACAGGACAACATTGAACTTCTTGGAACCGGAGGCACATCAGGTGCCCATGATTTCATCGTTGAAATCCTTATCAACAACACAGGACCTGACCCGGCAACAAACGTCAACGCAGCTCTGGAGATACTTGACCAGATAGCCTGCAGCTGCAAGGGCGTGGGATGCGAGTGTGAGAATTTCATCCTTTCACCTTTTGGAGAAACCGGAACGAGAACTATAGACCAGATAAATCCCGGCGAGGAAAAAGCAGTATTCTTTTTCCTATACTACCCCACAATACAGAAATCCCTGACGGACAGCGGAATACACCACGTAACCCACATCATAAACATAACAGTAAATTCCTCCGAAACCAACAACACAGAACAAACACACGATGTCTCAGCGGCATTCAATCTTGACACAGATGTAGTCAGATACATAGGCACATACCCCAACCCCCTTACAATGGTCTTCTCCCCGTTGCAGCAGGGAGAAACAGCATGCGCTAATGCCACGGTGGAGATTCAGATTGTGTCTGCCCAGCTTATTGACTGGGAGGTTGAGCTGAAGGATTTTAACCACCAGTTAGTGGAACTCGCAGGAGTATATAATTCATATTATAATCCAGACGGTCCTCCGGGTTATCAGTACGGGCTTCCCGATCAAATATATTTTAATGAGTCATGGGGTCTTGCCCCGAGCGGAAATAAACCCGGTGCTTTTGTGAACTTTACATGGTTATTGTGTCCTAAGCTCCTTTCAGGAAAATCAATTGCTCACGGATCAGTCGTCGGTCAGGTAGGAAACCCGTTTAAGGGAGAATTCGGGTACGGGTGGGTTACCATATATGTAGGGGTAACAGGGCTTAATATCACAAAATATGCCGACAAAACAAACATCCCCCTGAATCAAGATACAGATGTTAATCTCACCATCCCCGTAACTAATGTCGGGACATGGTATAAAATATGGAATAACGAGAATAATACGTATGAATGGGTTTTTTCAAATACAACCGCATTTGATGTTAACATAGCAGACCCCATAAACAATTCAGGGGCATTTACGGCAACAATCCAATCAATTAGTATTGAAAAGCCAGACTACACTAACTGCACGGACTATTCTACCGCTACCTTTGTTAATGTTACATGCGACAGTTTAAACTATTCGGATACCATCACAGTCCATGTTAAGCTGAAAGTTAGAGTAGATAGTACTCTTCCCGCTCCCGATAGATTCTGGATTAACCGGCAGACAAAGGATGTGACAACCGTAAACGGGACATGGAATAATCTCTGGAATGATACGCTCGGATGGAATGACTCAGATTTATGGATTCCACCCGGAACATGGGTCGGCCCATGCGTCACTTCCCCGAACACGGTGTATAATTTAAGCAACGAACACAACGATTTTTCAACAATAAATAATACCGTATGCGGCCCTTATGTTGGTATAATACCGGGGCTTCCGAATGTTTCTATGAACAAGACAGCAAATACAAGCGAGGCACAGCCGGGCGAGACCGTAAGATTTAACCTAACGATAAACAACAGCGGCAAAGGATATGCGGTTGATGTAACAGTTGTTGATTATCTGCCGGTTGGCTGGAGGTACGTCAGCGACTCTGCTTACATAACCTATCCGAGAAATGAGGAACTTGAACCGGAATATATTGAGCCAATTATATCCGGAGACCCTTCAACCGGGATGAATCTGACATGGGAATTTAATGTTGTCATACCATGGGACGACCCGTATAACAGCACCCCCATCGTGATTCTTTTTGACGCGTATGTTACTAACCTGACAGGAGCCATCGGGGGAGAAATTGATACAAACATTGCATGGGTTTTTTGGAGCAACGGAACAATCGGCTTAATCACAAGCCAGAATGCAAGCTGGAATATAACCGTATATAAGCCTGATGTTGATATAACAAAGGAAACAAACAACCCACAAACAGCACAGGGACAAATTATTTCCTATAATATATCCGTTTATATTAACACCACCTACTATGCGGATGCCTTTAATGTAACCGTAAGGGATGTGCTGCCCACCCACTTCACACACATAGGCAATCCTTTTAATGCGACCTGCTCAGTAACCCTAATATATAATGTCGGAACTGTTGCAATATTTTCTTTAGAAAATCTTCCTAACGGCACGAGATGTAATTTTTCCTATAATGTATCAATCGCTTTTCCTGAAAAAAACAAAAATTACACAAATAATGCTACTGCAACAATTTACGACGGGGATTACGGCGGCATGAGAAATGACACGGATAACGCCACGGTGTATATTCCATTCGCTGATATAATCATAAGTAAAATTGCTTCTAAAATATGGAATGAACCGGGAGATATAGTTGACTACGCTATAAATATGGTTAATACAGGTGAATCAACGCTGTATAATGTAACCGTCGTAGACACATTACCTGAAAATGTAACATTACTCTCATGGTATAATTCTACCACATCTGTATCCGGAGGCGTTGTTACTAATTCATCGTCCGGAAGAAACCTTTACTGGAATATGTCAAATTTAAGTGCCGGAGCACAATGGCAGATAGTCCTTACTGTTTATATACATTCAAACGCATCCTTTATGCTGAACAACACCGCAAATCTCACTGCAGTGGATTTATACGGCTTAGAAAATTTCAGTTATACCGTGTGGGTGGTTGTCTATGTAACGCACCCCAATTTAACGATAGAAAAATATGTGGGCGACTGGCAGGAAAAAATTACGGCAGAACCTGGAGATGAGTTCAATTTTACAATAGTTGTTAAAAATACAGGCGAGGGGCATGCTTATAATGTTACCATAAATGATACGCTCCCTGCATGGTTCAGGTATGCAAACAAATCATACATAGTTAATTATTCAGGCAGCGATATACCTATCGCAGAGAGCAATGTTCATGTCGGCAGAAATGTCAGCGTTGGTCAGAACATAACATGGGATTTGAGCTGGTACGATGAGATGTTCTTTGGGGGATATAACAGTGTTCTTGAACCGGGCGAGAATGTTACCCTAAAATTCACGGTTTATGTAATGTCAAATGCATCACCTTCAATAAATACTAACTGGGCGTGTGTTAATGGAACCGACAAACCCGCCGAATCTCCGTGGGGGTTAATTCCAACTGTCTGCGATTACGCACAGGTTGAGGTTTACCATCCAAGTTTAACAATTGATAAATATGTTAACGACAGCGGTACCTGGGCTGAATTAACCACGGCAGAACCCGGAGATGATGTGGAATTTATAATAGTTGTTAAAAATCCTTCACAGGCACATGCTTACAATGTAAGTATATGGGATTCTTTACCTCCAGAGTTTAGTTATGTTTTAAATTCTTCATACATAATTAATTATTCGGGAACTGACATCCTGATTGGCGAGGGCAATATAACAAATACATCAACTTTAAGCACAGGAATAAATGTTTCATGGAATTTGAGCTGGTACAGTGAGATGGAATTTGAAGGATATAATAATGTGCTTGAGCCCGGGGAGAATATAACCATAAGGTTTAAGGCGCATGTTACCCCAAATGTTACTGAAATAATAAATACAAATTGGGCATGCACAAATGGAACCGATAAACCCGCAGAATATCCCGAGGGCATAATTCCAACGGTATGCGATTACGCCCAGGTAAAGGTCTATCACCCGGAATTAACCTTAACAAAAACAGGTAATACAACGGACGCTGAGCCGGGAGATATTGTCCAATATACAATAACAATTCATAACCCGAGTTATGCAACCGCATATAACATCACAATTTCGGACAACCTCCAGCACGGCTTCAGGTTGATAAGTAACGGCACCCTTACATTCTGGAACGGGACAACAATAATTGTTACGATAAACGAAACACTGAATGAAACAAACCCTCCTGCCGGCGCAAC
>MCBC01000028.1 GCA_001723855.1 Candidatus Altarchaeales archaeon WOR_SM1_86-2
TTATAGACCGGAAAATATCGTATACACTGCTTGATATCTACTGTAATAAAAAAGCGCCTGTATCTGCTGATGAAATCGCAGGTGCATTGGACAAGCACCCGGGGACGATTAGAAATAGAATTTCTGTATTGAGGAACCTGGGGCTTGTTGACAGCACCCCGGGACCAAAAGGGGGTTATATCCCAACAGCAAAAGCATACACAGATCTGGGGTTTAGCGAAGAATCTGCGATTTCGGCGAATATATCAAAGATAATAGATGGAAAGGAGATCAGGATAGAGAACATTAATGTTCAGAGTATTGAAATTGTCGGTATCGCTTATCTAAAAAGATGCGGTGCAAGGGTTAAGGTGATCGGCAATACAAAAGAAATCAAAAACGAGGATGTGATCAAGATAGGTCCGATTCAGCCGAGCGGTCTTGTTGTAGTCGGCAAGGTTATGGGACGGGATGATGTGCGGCATCAGTTGATTATTGAAATATCGAATATGCGTCTTGATATATAAACCAGGAGGATACTTAGATTTTTATTGTTTTTTAAATAAAAATTAATTTATATTAAGCACTTATGTGCAAAATAAAAGATGAAAATGAAAATTGCAGTACCGACAATGGGAAGAAATGGGTTGGATGATGAAGTAAGTCCGCACTTTGGGAGGGCACCAACCTTTACGATAGCAGATACAGAAAAAAATGAGGTAAAGGTTATAGACAACACAAGCCAGCATATGGGCGGACAGGGCTATCCGCCGGAGATAATGCGAGGAGAGGGTGTTGAGGTAATGCTCTGCTCAGGTCTCGGTCCGAGAGCAGTTACGATGTTCGAGAACTTTGGAATAGATGTTTTTGTTGGAGCGGCGGGAACCGTAAAAGATGCGATCGCTACGTGGAAGGAAGGAAAACTTCCGGAAGCAACCGATGCGAATGCATGCAGGGAACATAGACATCACTAAAAGATGCGGGATATGGATAAATTAGATAAATTTGCACGGGATTTACAGGAAGCAATATTGAAGGATGAGAAAAAGAAATACTCTGAAAAGGTGGTTCAGTTATGGTTAAATCCAGAGAATGTTAGAAGGATGACCGATCCAGATGGTGCGGCATTAATGAAAGGTGTTTGTGGGGATACTGTTGAGATTTATCTCTCAATAAGGAATAATAAAATTTATGACGCATCGTTTTTCACGGATGGGTGTGGTCCAACTGTTGCCTGCGGCTCATTGGTAACCGAGTTAGTAAAAGGCAAATCAATAGAGGACGCCTTAAAATTATCTCCCGCCAGCATCATCGATGCTCTTGATGGACTTCCGGAAGAAAATATTCATTGTGCAATTTTAGCAATAAATACATTACACAAGGCGATTGCAGATTATTTATTAAAAAACTTTTAAAAAAAGTTTTATCAAAATATAAAAGGCAGAATGGATGAAACAAGAAAAAAATGAACACGCGAAAAATTAAAGTTGGAGTGGTGGGTCCCGGCACCATAGGGCATCGTGTAATCACCTATGTAAACCGGCAGCCTGATATGGAGATTGCTGCAGTTTCAAAGGCAAGCACACATGATTATTATGAGACAACAAAACATGTATT
Organism: Candidatus Altarchaeales archaeon WOR_SM1_86-2; assembly: GCA_001723855.1. Next base: position 1,597 of record MCBC01000028.1, read on the forward strand.
GGCACTTGGAATACCGATATATCCCGCGCCGAAAAAGGCAGGTGACGAAAAGGCTGCTGTAAAAGAATTTCGCGATTATTTCACTGAATTGAGAAATAAACAATCCCTAAAAAACATTGAAGCTACACCTGATGATATGGTCCCGGGTCCAATTGCAGATATGCTTGATGTGTGCGATGTGATTGTTGACTGCTCTGGCGGCAGGATCGGCATTAAGACGATCGCAGAAATGAACAAGGAACGATACTATGTGCCCTATAACACCAGCAACCCCCCCAAAAAAATAAAGGTGATATTCCAGGGCGGTGAGAGCAAAGATATGGGGAAATTATCCTTCAATACTTCCGTGAATTATCATCGTGCTGTGGATGTGGGCAGAAGTGATGAGCCATACATCAGGCAGGTGTCATGCAATACAACAGCACTTTCAAGGTTGCTGTACCTTATCAGGACAAATTACATAATTAACCGTCTTTATGCAGTTATAGTCCAAAGATCATCTGATCCCGGACAGATGACAAGGTTTGTGCTAAATGATGTGCACATGGGAGATAAAATGCCTTCCCACCATGGTCCTGATGTTGAGTGTGTTTTTGACTGTGTTGACGATGATTTTGCAGACAGTGTAAACTTACTTAAATCAAAGATCACAGATGATGATATCAGGGAAAAAATCAGTACTCCAACAATTTTGACTGGTGCGATAAAGGTCACGACAGACCAGATGCATGCTCAGGATCTGACTCTTACATTTCCCGTAAGCCTCCCATTTCCGAAGGATAACTATCCAGAAAATGAAGAAGAATTTCACAAGATACTTGAAGCCTCTATCATAAGAAACAGGTTCAAATTCATTGACCATCCCCTTGACACTTCTTGTGAAAGAGAAGCAGCAAGGAGAGTTGAGAGAATGCACGGACAGCAGTGTAATTGCGGTGATATATTTGAGGTTGTGATGGGTATGTATACATTTCAACCTGAAAAAAGAATAACACCTTTTGGTAACGAGTGGGTACACCTGAAGATGCATATAGGGGTTCACCAGGAGGCGATTGTCATACCAGAGATAATTGACGGGATACGCGCTCTTTCCTATGATGTACTCAAAAAATCAAAAGAAGAATCGATCAAAACCACGGATAAGTCTCTAGGGCTGAGGGATTGATTATGGTGTAATGAAAAAGTTATACTTTATAGAATAGTAAAAGTAGAAATGGATGAGATAGAGGAAATAAGAAAACGAAGGATGCATGAGTTGGTGAATGAAATGAATTGCCCAGATAAACCAATTGAAATGACTGGCGGGAATTTTTCTGAGATAATACAAAAATATCCTTTGGTTGTTGTTGATTTCTGGGCTGATTGGTGCATGCCATGTAAAATGATTGCGCAGGTTATCGATGAATTAGCAAAGGAGTTATCTGGAAAGGTTGTTTTTGGTAAAGTAAATGTTGATGAAAATGGGGCAACTGCAGCACAATTTGGGATCAGGAGTATTCCAACACTTCTGACCTTTAAAGACGGGAAGTTAGTTGACAGCATGGTCGGAGCGGTGCCAAGGGAGCAGATTGAAGCAAAGATTAAACCACACATTGATTAAAAAATGAGCGATTTGAAGATAGAGGTATTTACCTCGCCAACATGTCCGCACTGTCCCTCGGCGGTAAGGGCTACAAGGGAGGTCCTCAATGAAAACCCGGAACTAAAGAGGAGGATAGAATGGAGGGAGATGAATACCGTTAAACCCAATGCGAGAAGGAAAGCGAGAAGTCATGGTATAAGGGGGGTTCCAACAATAATCCTGACCAACACAAAAACCGGAGAGACCGCCGGGATCACGGGAACCCCGTGTAAGAAAAGATACCTGGAAGTTATTTATGAAACCATTGGGGAGAAACCTCCGGACACTAAGGAGGGAAAAAAAGAGGATAAATCAAATGAGTCTTCATTTGTTGACAGGTACCTGCATTTATTTGAATGAAAAATGAACAATGGATAAGATAGGGATAAAGATAACAACAGAAAGGCCAGAAGGTATTGGGAGAATATATGGAAGGAAAAGTCATTGCGGGATGGTGGCAATCGCAAGACGCGGAAAAATTTTTTACGCTGAGCCGGAAGATTATTCCTGCTCTTTAGCGAGATTCAATTTAGGAATGCAGCAAATAAACAAAAGATTTCTGAAATCCCTAAAAGAGCAGGTTGTTAGATGGAAACATGCAGAAACCGTTGATCTTGCAGCAAAATATTTAGAATGCGCAAGATGTTTGCCTGTCAAGAAAAAATATATTATTTATTTTCCCTGGAATGATGTGAATGATATTAACGCAGATGTGGTAATTTGTGTTGGAACTCCAAAAGAGATCATGGATGTGGTTCACGGAATTGTCCAAAAGACCGGTGAGCGATTGGATGTAAGTGTGAGTGGGGTTTCGGCGACATGCAGCGAGTCCACAGTAATCCCCCTGATAACTAAAAAACCAAATGTTTCGTTAGGGTGCTGTGGGACAAGAGCATCGGGGGGGCTTGGAGATGATGAGATACTAATTGGTTTACCTGGGGGGTACTTTGGATTTATTTATGATGTATGAAAACAATATTTTCAACAGATATGCAGAAGGATACGAAGAATGGTTTGAGAGAAATAAATTCGCATACCTTTCGGAAATTGAAGCATTAAGGAAGGTTGTGCCGGAAGGTAAAGGGTTGGAAGTGGGCGTCGGCACGGGAAGATTCGCAGAACCCTTAGGGATTGATTACGGAATTGACCCTTCAGAGAATATGCTGAAAATTGCCGGATCCAGGGGCATGAAAACGGTTCTTGGGAGGGGAGAAGAATTACCTTTCGCAGACAATGAATTTGATTTTGTATTGATCGCATTTACTATATGTTTTGTTGACGATCCCGGGAAAGTAATAGAAGAGGCAGAAAGAGTTTTGAAGAATAATGGCAGAATCATCATAGGCATAATTGATAAAAACAGCAAACTTGGAAAAATTTATCAGAACAAGAGATCAAAAAGTAAATTTTACGGGATTGCAAAGTTTTACTCGACAGATGAGATTGTTGGAATGCTTAAGGAACATGGATTTAAAAATGTTGGCATATGCCAGACATTATTTGATTTGCCTGAAGATCTAAATGAGATTGATAACGTAAAAGAGGGATATGGTGAAGGAGGGTTTATTGTGGTGCATGGGAATAGATAATATGAGTGTGAAAAGTTGGTGGGGCAATAACCGGGAAGGAAATTTGATTGATTTCGATTTTTATTTTTATAAAATATGATTATAATTAATGCAAAATGAGCGAAATACTTGTAAGGATACCTGACGAACTGGAACATGAAATTGAAATGCTTCCAGGAGTAAATTGGCAGAGAGTTGCACTAAATGCCATTCAGTCTAAAGCATTTGAGCTAACTCTGAAAAGGTCAAGAAAATTAAGGTTACTACTGCTAAAGACGATAACATCCAAAAGCAAATTATCCGAAGAAGAAGCAGATAAATTTGCCCTAGAACTTGGAGATAAAATTAAAGAAGAAAGATTAGAGGAACTTAAAATCAAGAATCTGGTCTAAAATGAGAGCTGTAATCGATGCTAATATACTGGTGTCTATATTGATTTCGGCTCATGGAAGCAAGCAAGAGTTATTGTTTTCTGGTGAAGTTGAAGTCATCGCACCTGACAGATTATTATTTGAAGTGGGAAAACACTGGAAAGAAATCTGTGACAAGTCTAAACTTTCTGAAGAGGATTTAGAATCATCCCTTTCACTTGTAAGAGAAGAAATAAAGGTATTTCCTCTTAATACATACAGGGATAAATTATCTGAATCCAAGGATATGTGTCCGCATCTAAAAGATGCGGAATATTTCGCATTGGCATTAAAATTTAATTGTCCCATATGGTCGGAGGAGAAGCGGCTAAAAGAACAGCCCAGTGTGGAGGTTTTGTCAACTAAAGAATTGCTAAAAAGACTTGGCTTAATTTCAGGAAATTCTGATAATAGTTCCCGGGCATGAGACCGGGTTATGGTCTCTTTCCACAACTAAAACAAAAGTATTTACCATGGTAAATGCTTATCAATTGATTTATGCTTTTATTTTTATATTTGTAATACTAATTTTAAAATAGTAACACTTATTAAATAAATAAATTTAAATAGTAATAAAAATGGCAAATATAAAACATATATTGGAGAATGCCCAAAAAGAGCCAATAAATGAAGAGGAGGCATTGTGCCTTTTCCAGAATGTGCAATCTATTGATAAATTTTTAGACCTTGCGAAAGTTGCATCTAAGGTTAGAGATGATGGAGTGGGATCAATCTTCAAATTTGATGGTTTCATAGGGACCATAACTCCCTGTAAAATAAATCCGCCGTGTAAATATTGCGGGCGGTCCGCAAAGAACGGGACTGATTTTTCAGGGCATTACTTAACAACAGAGGAAATAGAACTTGCAGCGGAGTTCATTGCTGAAACGGGTGTTAAAATGACTGAAATCGGTGGGGGTACAACGAGCAATGCAGGAGAGAAAGTAATCATGGCTGTAAAAGCAGTGAAAAAAGTTACACCAAACTTGGGCATATGGATCAATGTCGGACCATCCCTTACAAGAGATGATCTGACAAAACTAAAGGAGCTTGGTGTTAAAGAAGTATGCAGTTCACTGGAAACAATAAATCCAGATGTCTTTGCACAGGTTAAACCAGGGGATAGTTTAAGTGCAAGGATGAAACTTGCGGGGGAGATAAATGATGCAGGTCTTGGACTTGCGAGCGTGATGATGGTAGGTCTTGGAAGTTCTTATGAGGATTATGTCGAACACATATTCTGGTTGAACAACTTTGACATGATTAAAAAAGGACACTTCCCGATAACAGGTTTCAGACCAATGCCTGATGGTGGACTGGAAAAAAGACCCGTAGCAAACCCCATTGAAGTTGCAAAAGCGGGAGCGATCGCGCGGCTTGTAATAAGAGAAGGGGATATCTCCTTTGGAGGCATGATGAACGACCCGAGGTTACTGCCTTTATGGGTTATGGCGGGAGCAAACAGAGCAATACATCTCGGACCCCATGTTCACAGAGCAAATAAATGGAATGGAGAAAAAATTTCATCGGAAATTACTTCAAAAACCATTGGAAATCTCGAATTTAGAAACATGCTTCCATTAACCACACGACTCGTTAAAGATTTGGGAATGGAGGTGTTGATAAAATGAGAAAGATAGATTTTGTTGTTAGTATTGTGGTTATTTTGATGATGTCGGGATGTATCACAGATCAGCCGCAACAACCAAGCGACGAGGGAAAAGGAGATAAAATTAAGATCATGGATCATGCGGGAAGAACGGTTTATGTGCCTGTAAAGGCAGACAGGATTGTCAGTTTATGGCCCGAGGCAACAAGAGTCGTAATGGCACTCAATGCCAGCAAACTCGTGGGGGTGAGTAATTATGATAAAAGAGATCCTATCATGACCGAGGTTTATCCGAATCTCAAAAATTTGCCCGCGGTTGGAGATATGCAGGCAGCTAATGCCGAAGAGATAGTTGCACTCAAACCAGATGTAATATTTGGTGATGCTGTTAGACCAGAACAAGCTGATGAAGTCCAAGAACTTACAGGAATACCCGTTGTATGTGTTAGAATAAATAATCAATCGACAAGTAAATTTTCATATGCTTTGTTTCCATTGATCGGCAAAGTTATTGGTGAAGAAGAGCGAGGAAAATATTTAAAAAAATTCTTGGAGGATGAAATGTCAAAGGTTAGAAATAAGGTATCAAAGATACCAGTAGAACATAGAGTTAGAGGTTATGTTACATTCGCACAGGATCCTTTGAAAACAGATAGACATTTGGATCCAATGGATTCTGCTGGAGTTATCAATGTTGCTAATAATATGGAAAGCAAATCTGGGGGGTCCATGGGTCCATGGATCACTGTCAATATCGAACAACTTGCGGTTTTGGATCCAGACATAATATTCATGCACTTTCTTCATAAGGGGATGGGGAACTACACAAAAGAGCAAATATTGGACGATCCCCAGTGGCAGCATCTTAAAGCAGTAAAGGAAGGAAAAGTTTACAATGTCATAGTCGGGCTGTCGGGATGGTATCCTTCAATGACGGTCATCAACACAATGCAGATAGCAAAAATATCTTATCCTGATGAGTTCACTGATTTAAATGTAACGGCAGAAGGAGATAAAATATATAAAGAGTTGTATGGTATTGAGGGATACTTCAGTGAATTTTCCAGAAAATGGGATCTTGATGTGCCGTGATGAAAATAATCGGGTGTTTATATTAATTGATTATGACCTGCAACATACCAGATGAAAAAGCCGGTTTGGAAACCTCCACGGAAAGAAGAAAGATTTTTATCCTAGGGATACTTTTTACGATTTTAATTATTTCATCTTTAACAGCGGTCGGGATGGGCGCCTACGACATCGGCGTCCTTGATGTTTATTACACCCTGCTTGCGCATCTAAACCCTATGAGTGATGTCGAGGCGGTTGAAAAACTCCACAACACGATAATCTGGGACATACGGATGCCGAGGATACTTTTAGCGATTACCGTGGGAATTGCACTGGCAACCGCAGGCGCAGTTTTCCAGGGTGTTTTCAGAAACCCGCTTGTTGAGCCGTATATACTTGGGGTTTCGTCAGGCGCCGCATTCGGAGCGGCTCTTGGCATAGTTTATCCACAGTTTTTCTTATCCGTTCAGGTCTCAGCATTTGTCTTCGGAGCAGTCGCAGTTTTCGGAGCATATACGCTTACAAGGGTCAGGGGCGAGACGCCCGTAGTGACTTTAATACTCGCTGGGGTAATAATCGGGTCAATATTTGGAGCGATGGTTTCTATCCTGAAATACGTCTCTGATGATACTGCGCTGCGGGAAATTGTCTTCTGGCTGATGGGAGGGTTTTATTATGCGACATGGGGGGATGTTAAAATTATTACGCCGATAGTGATTCTATGCTTTATCGGGGTCTTGTATGTGAGCTGGAAATTAAATATTTTATCAATGGGTGACGAGGAAGCAAGGAGTTTGGGTGTAAATCCCGAAAGATATAAATTGATTGTTGTAAGCATTGCAACACTCGTTACGGCAGTTTCGGTATCAGCAGTTGGGATAATTGCATGGGTTGGCTTAATGATGCCGCATGCAGCAAGGATGCTTCTTGGACCAGACCACCGTTTTATGATTCCTGCGGCTGCTATTATGGGGGGAATTTACTTAATAGTTTGCGACACCTTAGCAAGAACGCTTACAACAGCTGAAATCCCTGTTGGGATCATTACATCAATTTTGGGGGCTCCATATCTTCTTTACTTGCTTAGAAATAAAGGTAAAATTATTTTAGGAGATTGAAAAATGTTAAAAGTAAAAAATTTAAATTTCAGATATAACGGGACGGAAATTTTAAAGGATATATCATTTGATATAGAGGACGGAAATTTGTGCGGATTGTTTGGACCAAACGGCTCTGGAAAGACGACGCTTTTTAAATGCTGTCTTAATTTCCTTAAATTCGACAGGGGAGAAGTAATCATAGACGGTGAGAATATAAAAAATAAAACGGTTGGGGAGATGGCAAAACTTGTGGCTTATGTTCCCCAGGAACATAAACCTCCGTTCCCGTATTCTGTAAAAGAGGTTGTTTTAATGGGAAGGACACCGCATCTTGGTGGAGTCTTTGGAACCTGTCAAGAAGACAAAAAGAAAGCATCTGATGCATTGGAAATGCTTGGAATCATGAATCTTACGGACAAACCGTATAATCAACTAAGCGGCGGGCAACGACAGTTGGTTTTAATAGCAAGGGCTGTTGCGCAGGAAACCAAATTACTTTTTCTGGATGAACCGACATCGGCCCTTGATTTCAAAAACCAGATAAAGATATGGAAGATATTGCAGAAAATCTCGCAAAAAGGAACAACGATATTTGCATGCACCCATGATCCGAACCATGTTTTATGGTTCTGCAATAGAGTTATCGTTTTGGGGGATAAGAGTGTTATTGCCGATGGAAGCCCGATGGATTCCGTAACCAAAGAAACGCTTAACAGGATTTACGGTAATATCTGTCATGTAAAAAAAATTGATAACACAAACATGGTTTTTCCATCAGAACTTGGATACTGAAAACCAATTATCAAGTTTTGTAATGCCTTTTATATTAAAAATTTAATTTATATTAAGCACTTATGTGCAAAAATTTTTATTGGTGAAACAATGGAGAATATAGATTTTGATAAGGTTGAGGAAGCAAGAAAGATATTGGGATTGGAAGAAAAAGCAACATTAAGGGAAATAAAAAACGCTTACAGAAAGAAAGCAAAGAAATACCATCCGGATTCTTCCCCAGGCAGTAAAGAGGAATGCGAAGAGGTTATGAAAAAAGTCAATGATGCATATGAGACACTGATTAATTATTGTAAAAATTATGTTTATTCTTTCAAAAAAGAAGATGTTGAGGGTGGGGAGGATGCTTATGCAAAGTATATGAAAAGTTTTGAAAACGACTGGTTGTGGGGTAAGGGAGCGAACAAAAAGTAGATAAGAAATGATATTTTATAATTTATTATTTAGATTTATCTAATTATTTTACGCATCTCTAAAATGTATTCCAAAGGTATTGAGGACTATCTTGAAGCAATATATAACATTATCTTAAGAAAAGGTTATGCAAGGACTAAAGATATAGCAGAAGAATTAAATGTGACTTCGCCGAGTGTGAGTGCGATGTTAAAGAAACTGCATAGTGAAGACCTTATTTTCTACGAGAGGTATAGCGGCGTTACTCTGGCACCTGAAGGTGAAGAACTCGCAAAATCAATTAAGCACAGGCATGACACGCTAACAAAACTCTTAAAAATTATTTTCGTATCAGAGGATGTTGCAGAAAGGGACGCATGTAACCTGGAACATAATTTAAGTCCCGAAAGTATTACACAACTAACAAATTTTGTTAATTTTATTGAAAGTCGCCCGATACATCCGCAGTGGCTTGAGCATTTCAAAACATTCTGTGAAACCGGAGATTACGAATGTAAAAAATTAAAAGATAGAGGATAAGATGCCAAGTTTAATGCCAGGAATGCCAGGGACAAAGGAAGTATATGGCATTTCAGTTATCAGAGAGTATTTACGTATCAAAATCCCACCTAAAGCATTCGAACGGTATGGGTTAACCAATGGCGGTTTAGTCGTGTTAACAACAACCCATAAAGGCGAAGGCGGGTTTGCCCTATTGAATAAGAAAAGGACAGAAGCCGCGGTTTTTGAGAGATATATTAGCCAAATGAGTGAAATTGATACCGTTTATTGGTTTAATGACAAAGCTTATGTATTAACACAGGTAAGTGGGGGGGAATTATGTCTGACCCCTGAGATCTTGGAGGCTTTTCATTTGCGAGAGAATGACAATCTTATGGTCGTGAAGAGTACAACTGTGGCAATGAGCTACACACCAATAGAAATATGGAAGGAGAAGTTTACCAAACGAGGATTGTATGAAGCCATAGAAAACATGAGTAAACTGGAAGAATTCTAAGGTCTAATGCGAACCGCACACATCATGCCTTTAAAATAAGAGACATATCCCTAAATTTATTTAAAAATTAAAATCTAAAATTCAAAAATAAAAGTAAAATGCCCTTCACGCCATTTCATCTCGGTCCCGGAATTGCACTTGGAATAATATTCAAACGGTGGATCAATATACCTGCAATTCTGCTTGCGAGCATAATTGTTGATGTCCGCACAATTTATTGTTTTTTCATTGGTAACTGTCAACTTCATGGTTTTTTTCACACCTTTGCAGGTAGCACAATTTTGGGTTTATTGGTCATTGCATTGATTTGGATTTTTCGCATACATCTCTCCAAAATCTCAAAAATTCTAAAAATTGAACAGGATTATTCTTTACAATCAATTACTACAGGTGCACTAATTGGCGCATGGGTTCATATCATACTTGACGCCTTCTTATATCCTGAAATCCACCCTTTCTGGCCAGTGGAGGGCAATACTTTACTGCTTGGTGTCCTAAGTTCATCAACAGTTTACGGGCTTTGTGTAGTTGGTTTTTTAATTGGAGGATTGATTTATGTATGGAAGTTAATTAGGCATTCTTAAAATTTCCTAATCTTTTTAGATTTGGATTTTTATATAACTAATTTCTAATATATTAGATAAAACTAAAAAATTTAAACTTGGCTAAAATAGAAAAATCACTTATAGAGTTGCGAAAAGGAGAAAAAGGCAGGATAACAAACCTCTCTGGCGGCTTTGGCAGAGGTTTTGGCAGGGGATATGGTGGTGGAACAAAACAACTTGAGAATTTAGGCATACGAATAGGTAAGGAAGTCAAGGTCGTAAGCATCCAGCCGTTCGGCCCGATAGTAATTGAAATTGATGGCCATGAAACGGCAATCGGCCGCGGCAGAGCCGCAAAGATTTATGTTGAGGTTTAATTTTAGACAGAAAATGAGTGAGGATTATTATTCGTACACAAAAAAGTTATTCAGGAAAGCGGCTCCTTTTTACGGTGTTGTAGATATATTGGTTTCTGGTGTAAGACACGAAGTTGTAGATCTTACCAATGCAGGAAACGGCTCAAAGATATTGGATGTATGCACCGGAACGGGAAGCCAGGCACTTGCATTTGCTAAAAGGGGTTATGATGTCGTTGGAATTGATTTATCAGAAGATATGTTGAAAGTTGCCGGGAAGAAAAATAGATATGGGGGGGTTGAATTCAAAGTTGCAGATGCAACAGACATTCCATTTGAGGATAACGAATTTGATGTATCGGTTATTTCTTTTGCCCTGCACGATATGCCAAGGGATGTTAGAGAAAAGGTTTTGGCGGAGATAAATAGGGTCACTAAGCCCAAGGGTGATGTGGTGATTGTCGATTATGCACTGCCTGAGAACAAAATTAGCAGGTTTCTGGTTTATCATCTTACTAAACTTTACGAAACCAGATATTATCCGGAATTTATAAAATCCGATCTTAAGGCATTGATCAGAAAATATGGAATTGGAATAGAAAAAGAGATTCCTGTGATGTTTGGAAGTGCAAAAATTTTGAAAGGAATAAACGAAAAATGAACAAAAAAATAAGCAAAAATGTAATCCTTCTTGGAATAGTAAGTTTCCTCACAGACATAAGCAGTGAGATAATATTCCCTATCCTCCCATTATTTATAGTAGCACTTGGCGGAACAGGACTTATCATCGGCTTAATTGGGGGGCTTGCGGACAGCATATCATCACTGCTTAAAGTTTTCTCCGGTTACTGGTCAGACAGAAAAGGAAAGCGGCTGCCTTTTGTTTTCGGCGGCTATGGATTGTCGAGCATTTCAAAGATACTTCTTTCATTTTCAACTTTATGGCAGCATGCCGTAATCTTTGTTTCATTAGAAAGAGTTGGAAAGGGTTTAAGAACTGCTCCGAGAGACGCTATAATTGCGGAATCAAGCGAAGGGGAGAGAGGAAAAGCATTTGGAATCCACAGAGCAATGGATACTTCTGGAGCAGTAATTGGTTCGGCAATTGCATTTATACTTATTTATTATCTCGGACTGAATCTTGAGACACTAATACTTTCTGCAGGAATAATCGGGTTTTTTGCCTTGGTACCCCTTTTATTTGTAAAAGAAAAAAAGAAAAAACCAGTCGTTAGTTCACTTAGAATAGGTCTAAAATCTCTTCCAAAAGATTTCCGTATCTTTGTGATTATTGCGACAATTTTTGCCCTTGGAAACTTCACCTATATGTTTTTCATACTAAAATCCCAGAGTGCCTTTTTTGACCCCAAAATGGCAATAGCAATGCCAATTCTTTTATATGTATGGTTCAATGTTGTGTATGCAATATTCTCCATTCCAGCAGGAATTTTATCAGACAGAATAGGAAGGAAAAAAGTACTAACTTTTGGTTATGGTCTCTTTGCAGTCACATGCGCAGGGTTTATGTTCTCTAATTCATTAGTTTTATTTATTATTTTCTTTGCATTTTATGGTGTTGTGTATGCTTTAATTGATGGAAACCAGCGAGCTTATGCATCTGATTTAATTTCAGATGACTTGAGAGGAACAGGACTCGGAACATTTCACACAGCAATTGGCTTGGTAGCACTTCCAGCAAGTCTAATTGCAGGGGTGCTGTGGGAGTATGTTGATCCAAATGTAACATTTATTTATGGTGCAGTTATGGGAATTTTAGCAGCAATTTTGTTGTTTAGAATAAATAATAAGAATAAGTAAAAATGAGGGTATTATTGGTAGGAAATCCAAATGTGGGAAAGTCTGTGATCTTTAATCGCCTCAGCGGAATAGATGTGATTATTTCAAATTATCCCGGCACAACGGTTGATTTTACCAAGGGAAGCGTGCAAATTGACAAAAAAGCTTATGAGTTGATTGATGTTCCAGGGAATTATTCTCTTGAACCAACATGTAAAGCAGAAGAAGTTGCGGTTAATATGATCTCTGAAATGGGAGAGGATGATTTAATAATAAACGTGGTTGACGCCACCAATCTTGAGCGAAACCTTTACTTAACACTTGAACTTCTTGAAACCGGAAAGCCAATGATTGTGGCTCTGAATATGTGGGATGATATAAAACATAAAGGTATTAGCATTGATGTAAAAAAACTGCAGGAATTTTTAGGTGTTCCGGTAATCCCAATATCTGGTTTAGGTGGCGAGGGAATCAAAGATTTAGTTGAGCACATAAAAGAAGCCAGGAGTCCTGAAATTCACAAGCACGCAAAAGGCGAGCGATGGGGGGATGTTGGGAAAATAATTCGTGACATTCAAACAATAGAACATCATCATCCTACACTCATTGAAAAAATCCAGGATTTAACCGTTAAGCCCTTAACTGGAATTCCAATCGCAATCGCGGTTTTATCTTTAATATTCATGATTGTTAGGTACATAGGTGAAACACTGATCGGTTATGTTACAGAGCCCTTTTTTGAAGCATTCTATCTGCCAATCATGGAGACCTTAAGTGGGTTTTTAGGCGGACAGGGATTTATTCACGACATTCTTATTGGAAAACTGATAGATGGGGAAATTGAATTTATGGAATCAATGGGTGTTCTCACAACAGGAGTATTTGTTCCATTCGGTGCTGTGCTTCCTTATATAATCGCATTTTACTTTGCACTATCAATACTTGAGGATTCTGGTTATTTGCCCAGACTAGGGGTAATTGTTGATTCAATTTTCCACCGCCTTGGGATGCATGGCTATGGAATAGTTCCAGTAATTTTAGGGCTTGGTTGTAATGTTCCGGGGGCAATGGCAATCAGGGTTATGGAAACACGAAAACAGAAGTTTATTGCCGCAACATTGCTTGCGATTGCCGTTCCCTGCATGGCACAGATAGCAATGCTTTTTGGATTATTTGGCATAGATGGAAATTATATCTATATCTATCTGGTTTTTGCTATTTTATTCATAATTTATGTAATTTCGGGGTTTATAATGAATTTGTTTGTTAAAGGCGAAAGCCCTGAAATATTGCTTGAGATTCCACCTTACAGGAGACCCTCACTAAATGCATTGTTTAAAAAATTATGGATGCGAATCAGATGGTTTTTGACAGAAGCAATTCCATGGCTGTTCTTGGGAATTATACTTGTAAATATTTTATATGCTCTTGGGATTCTGGAATTTATCGGAAACCTGACCTCGCCTGTTGTCGTGGATTTATTCGGTCTGCCGGCAGCAGCAATTGGAGCATTAATTATCGGCTTTCTTAGAAAAGATTTAGCGGTTGGAATGCTCATTCCCCTTATTGTATCGGGTGAAATGAATGCGATGCAGTTGGTGATAGCATCCGTTATCTTAGTTATTTATTTCCCGTGTGCTGCAACATTTGCAATGTTGTTTAAAGAATTAGGGACCAGGGATATGTTCTTATCGGTGGGAATTATGCTTACTACAGTCTTAATTGTTGGAACTGTTTTAAGGATTTTGTTGATTGGCTTTTAATTAAATAAAATTTAATTTATAATTAGCACTTATGTGCAAAAATAAAATGAATTTAAAGATATTATATGACAACAAAGCAAGAGAGGGTTTTAAGTCGGCATGGGGATTTTCATGTTTAATTGAAGCAGAAGAAAAGATATTGTTTGATACCGGTTGGGACGGTAATTTACTGCACCACAACATGCGGAAATTAAATGTTGATCCAAAAAACATTGGCAAGATTGTTATATCTCATGACCACTGGGATCATGCCGGGGGAGTTTCCTATATCCTCAATGAGACTGATGACCCTGAAGTTTTTGTTCCGAGATCATTCTCCGGGAGATTGAAAAAAGAGATTGCTTCAAGAGCACGATTGCGCGAGGTTTCCGGGGAAGAAAGAATATCGAATAATGTTTTTACAACAGGGGAACTCGGAACGTCAATAAAAGAGCATTCGGTTTTCATTGAAACAGATAAAGGTTTTGTTGTTATAACCGGATGCTCGCATCCCGGTTTGCATAATATATTGAATTTTGTTAAAAATTATGGAAAGATCTACTGGGTAATCGGGGGTTTTCATGGTTTCAGTTATCTTGAATATTTAAAACATATTCCATTACTTTCACCGTGCCACTGTACAGCTAATATGGAAAAAATCAAAAGTTTGTATCCTGATGCTTACAGGGAATGTTGTGCAGGGAGTGAGTTTGAGATCTAATAAGAATGAAGGTAAAAAGAGCGTTAATCAGCGTTTCGGATAAAACGAAAATATGGGGATTTGCAAAGAAACTCAATGAGTTGGGCATAGAGATCTTATCCACCTCCGGAACAGCGAAAGTTCTCAAAAAAATCCCTGTAAAGGATGTTTCCGATTTCACAGGGTTCCCTGAGATTCTGGATGGCAGGGTAAAAACGCTTAATCCAAAAATCCACGGGGGTATCCTCAATATACGAAATAAAGAATATAAAGAACAGATGGATGAACATGGAATAGAAAATATTGATTTGGTTGTTGTCAACCTCTACCCGCATGATGTCGAAATTGATGTTGGCGGAGCGGCTGTGATAATGGGTGCGGCAAAAAATTACCCCTATGTTACTGTTGTCGTTGACCCCGGTGATTATGATCTCGTTACCCAAGAATTAAAGAATAATGAGTGCGAAACAATGCCTGAAACCCGGAAAATGCTTGCCTTGAAAGCATTCGATTATATCGCGGATTACAATGCTGCAATTTACAATTATCTTAAAGAAAAATGGAAATAAACCTTGACTGCATCCCATGCCTCCAGAGGCAGGCGCTAAAAGCAATCCGAGAGGTATCGGATGATCCGGAACTTCAGGAGCAGATACTAAGGGAAGTGATCGATGCATTGATTGAAACCGGCTGGAATAGAACACCCCCTGAACTTGCCCATAGGATCCATAAGATTGTACGCGATAAAACAGGGGGCATTGATCCATACAAAAAACTGAAGAAAGAATCCAATGACATTGTTCTTGGAATTTACCCCGAACTTAAAGCAATGATCGAGAAAAATGATGATCATGTTAAAACAGCAATAAAACTCTCAATTGCGGGGAACATCATGGACTTTGGGGCGCTTGATGATTTTGATATCCAAAAGACAATTGACTATGTCATGGATAAAGAAATTGACAAAGAAAATTACAATCTGTTTTTAGAGAAACTTAAAAATGCAAAAAGCGTCCTTTTCTTTGCAGATAACTCAGGCGAGATTGTTTTTGATAAACTTCTTCTTGAAACACTCAATTCCGGAAAAAATTTCAATAAGATATCCCTTGTTGTTAAAGGCGGACCTGTTTTGAATGATGCTACTATCGATGATGCAAAATACGCAGGCATTGACAAAATTCCGAATTTAAAGTTTCTAACAACAAGTAATGGCGATGAAGGAACAGGACCTGAAAGAAACTCACCGGAGGTTAAATCATGGATCTTGAAGCATGATTTAGTTATCTCAAAAGGGCAGGGGAATTATGAAGGTCTGAGCCAATTTAACGGATTATTTTTCATGCTCATGGCGAAATGCCATATTGTTGCTGAAGATCTGGGAGTTGATGTTGGAAGCGTGGTGCTGAAATATAAATGAATTTTTTATTTATTACTTCTGATTTCTGATATTGGAAGGATGGAACACCGCCACGATTTAAGGCAAATTAGATCGGTCTTTGACAAGATAGCAAGTAAACTGTCGAATCTATCAAGCGATCTGTTGATTCTTTTATGGAAAAATACGGTATATCCCTAAAATTATTATAAATCAAGAACTTTCTTGTTTTTAAATAATTTATATGGTTTTGGATCCCAATATTATCTCATGAACTTAAGTAAAAGTGAGCTCCTGGTTTTCAGGACAATTTCACTTAATCCCGGGACCGGCATAAAGAATATCTCAAGAAAGACGAAGGTAAGCAAGCCTAGAGTGTACTCCATAGTACGAGATTTAAGACAAAAGAATCTTGTGAAAACATGTGAGAAGTATAATATGGCTGTGTATCCGTCTGCCAACCCGCTTTCCACCCAATTGAGCAGGGCTTTGAGAAGCCATGAGAAGGGTCTCATTGAAGAAGCCTTCTCAGGTAGGCGATTAGATATATTAAGAGTACTTTATAAAGGTTCTAAATCCGCAGAAGAGATTTCCAATACGGTTAACTTGTCAGATAAACGAGTTTACCACTATCTCCTGTGGTTTGAGTCCTTTGGTCTGGTAAGAAATGTTAAAGGCAGGTATATTTTACTGAAGGAGCACCCGCTTTACAGGGGTCTCGATTTATTGCTTTCGAAGCCGGCCGACATTCCCGCTGAAATGGAGCAGGACGCGTTCATCTCCTGGACGGGAGATGGAGAATACCTTGTGCATACGAGCAATCCGGAAGAATACAGACAAAATCTCCCGGGGAATATCTCCGTAATCAACACTGCATGCTCTGCTGTAGACGATTACGGCATCCACATAATCCCGCCGGACACCACACTCTATGTGGCGGAGGGAAATACCGACACTATAAAGCGTGCCGGAAATTTAGGCCGCATACCTTTAGAGGACTTGATACTGCACCTGTTATTGGATGCCCCTCACGGAGAGGAAAGCAAAAGATATGTCCACTGGCTCATCACCAAACACGAAAAGGAGTTGGATTTCAAGTTGCTCCGGAAGAATGCTAAGAAATATGATCTGCACAAGAGGATCGAAAGTATACTCTATGACCTGAAGCCGATACTTGAAAGGAGATGATATTGCCGGATTGGCACCCGCAATCCGGTATTCGCATCATTATAAATCTTACTATATCAAATTTCATATGGATTACATTGAACTTATTTTTTATTTTTATCAAAATCAAATAATAATTAAGCACTTAAGTGCAATAAAAAATCAAGAAAATGGAAACAACATTTTTAATCGCATTCGCAGCATGTTTTATATGTTTTATGCTTCGCACAGCATTTAACATATTAAAATACAGGAAAAGCAAATGGGCGGAGAACAAAAATATCTTTAGAGGAATACTTATTGTCATGTTTATTTTATGGTTTTCATGGTTTCAGATGGTTTTTTATGACCCCGTTGAAATGAATATCCATGATTGGGTAAGATATGCCGGGCTTGCGTTGTTCATAATCGGTGTTTCTCTTTTCATCCTGTCGCACATAAAAATGAAAGGATTTGAGGATGGAGGGCATCTGGTTACGGAAGGCATATACTCAAAGATAAGAAATCCCATGTATCTTGGGTTCATACTGTGGGTTATCGGGCTTCCAATATTCATGCAGGGCATGGCTGCGCTTGCATCAGGGGTTATATGGACCGCGTTTTTTATGTACTGGAAAATGCTGGAAGAAAAGGAACTTGAAGAGAAATATGAAGGGTATGGAGAGTATAAAAAGAGGACATGGTTTTGAAAATCAAAATGAAAACGGGAAAAATAAATAAACTTAAAGCAAGGATGTTCAATAAAAAGGCATCTGATCCAAAAAACAAACCGGACAAGATTTTAGAGACCCTGGCACTGCATCCGGGACAAAATATCGCCGATATTGGAGCAGGGGGCGGCTATTTTTCTCTGCGGTTCGCAGATGCAGTGGGAAGGGAGGGGAAGGTCTATGCGGTTGACACAGACCCGGAATTCCTGGAATTTATAAGGAATGGTGCCAGGGAAAAAGGACCGGATAATATTGAAACAATCCTTGCCGCAGGAGATAAATTAAATTTGCCTGAAAGAATCCTTGATTTAATTTTTATGCGTAATGTATGTCATCATTTACCAAACCGGGAGGAATATTTTAGAAAATTAAAAGTTTTATTGAAACCGGGGGGGAGAGTCGCAGTCATAGAATATAAACCAGGCGGGATTTTCAGCTTTCATTCAATATTCAGGCATTATGTCAAACAGGAGGTTATCGTGGAGGAAATGAAGAAGGCAGGATACCTGATGAATGAAAAATTTGATTTTTTGCCGGAACAATCATTTACAATCTTTTCTTTGAAAAAATGATCATATCAATTGCATCGGGAAAAGGGGGAACAGGAAAAACCACAGTGGCAGTAAACTTAGCATTATCTCTGAAAAATGTCCAGTTTATTGACTGTGATGTTGAAGAGCCGAATGCACACATATTCCTGAAACCGGAAATTAAGGAAAGAAAGAATGCATTTATTCCGGTTCCGGAAATTGATAAAGAAAAATGCACCTACTGCAGAAAGTGTGCCGAAGCATGCGAATTCAACGCCATTGCCATCCTGCCTGGAAATTTTATGCTCTTTAAGGAACTCTGCCACGGCTGCGGCTTGTGTGCCATGGTATGCCCTGAAAATGCAATCACCGAAAAGAACAGGGAGATCGGAGTGATTGAGAAAGGAAAAGCAAATGGAATCGAGTTTGTTCACGGGATTTTGAATATCGGGGAAGCGATGTCTTCACCCCTCATCTCATCGGTTAAAGACGAAATTGATAAAAACAGTGTGGTGATTGTTGATGCACCGCCGGGAGCGTCATGTCCTGTCATTGAATCCCTCAATGGTTCTGATTACTGCATTTTAGTTACGGAACCAACGCCGTTCGGCTTGTATGACTTGAAAATCGCGGTCGGGGTGCTTGAAAAACTTGAAATCCCTCATGGTGTTATTATTAACAGGGACGGGATCGGGGACAGGGGAGTTGAGAAATTCTGCAGCGGGAAGAAAATTCCCGTTTTATTAAAAATCCCTTATGATAAAACGATTGCTGAGTTGTATTCAAAGGGAACTCCATTCGTTTTAGAAATGCCTGAATGGAAAAAGAAATTCAGGGAGATATTTGAAAAAATTAAACATGAAAAACGTTGAAGACCGCGTTGACTGGAGAAATGTAAGCCCCGAGCACATCAATCATTTCAGAGAAACGGCAGAGAATATATTCGCGCCGGTTTATAAGGTTTTGGCGAAGCAGGTGATCGATGATTACGGAGTAACCGGGGGGATATGCATTGATATCGGCTCGGGAACCGGCGGATTCGGGAGTGAAATCGCGAAAATCTCCGGTCTGAAGGTGTATGCATTGGATATAAAAGAGGAGATGATTGAGATAATGAAGGAAAAAATTGAAAAAGAGAAACTTACTGCAAGAGTGATCCCCAAACTGGGGGATGTTCATAATCTTCCTTTTGATGATAACTTCGCCGATCTGGTTGTGAGCAGGGGTTCATTTCATTTCTGGCGGGATAAAAGAAGGGCATTTCTGGAGATCCACAGGGTGTTGAAGATCGGAGGTGTCGGGTTTATCGGCGGCGGCTTCGGGCGGGATAAAGAAGTTAGAAAAAAGGCGATGAGGTTGCATGAAGAGACCTACAGGGATGTTCACGAGGGACGCGATTTTTATGAAAATTTGAAAATCAAGTATATGGAGCTCAAGGAAATTTTAAAGGGTGCGCAAGATTTTAACATAATCTTTGATGAATCCGGGCTCTGGGTTGAAATAAAGAAAACTTAAATTAAAAAATAAGATATGAAACTCAAATGCAGGATCGGTGTTGCAAAAACCGGGGGCAAACGAACGATCGGGGTTGGTGACGGCAGGATCAAACTACTTGAAGCAGTTGACAGAATGGGCTCTGTGAATTCGGCATCAAAGGAATTCGGGCTTTCCTACCCGCATGCGTGGCGGTATATCCGCGAGGTCGAGGAAATATTCGGGAAAAAACTTGTGAATACAAAAATCGGGGGAAGAGGGGGCGGCAGCACGACACTCACCGGATTTGCAAAAGAACTCATAGAGGAGTATAATAGATTCAGGAAGCCGCTGAATGAAGTAATCGAAAAACAATTTCAAGAGACATTTAAGAAATTTTTAGATAAAGAGATCAAGCATTTTGATTATTCCATGCAACAATTTTAAATTCATTTATTACCTAATAGGTTTATTTATATTTTAAATAACGGAAAAATATGGAAAAATATTATTTCACGACAAGGGATTTGATCTTAATGGCGGTGTTCGGTGCTATGGCGGGGGCATTTATAATGACCACTATCCCGTTGAAACCTGTTCTTCCCCCGGGATTTCCCGCACTGATTTTCATCCCGGCAAGCACAATATTCATGCTTGCTGCCCGCGGGTTGGTTGGAAAATCCGGTGCCGCAACAATAACGGGGTTAATTTTCGGGATCGTAGCGACAATACTTCCCGGGGGCCCTCCGTTAATTCCCCTGGCAAAATATATCATTATGGGGGTGGTAATCGATGTCTTCCTTTTATTGATCCGTAAAGAAGTTGATTCCTCAAGATTAGTTTCAACAATCACGGGCGCGGTTTCCTACCCGTTCCTTGCAGTTGTTGCGTATGCAGGGTTCATGCTTCTTGAAATTGAACTCCCTATGAAAATTCTCGGATTTAAGGTTTCAGGCATTTTATTTGTCATAATTATCTTTGCGGGGCTTCATACGGTGCTCGGGGCGGTAGGCGGATTTTTGGCATACTCTATCCTGAAAAGAGTGAGAGGAACCAGACATTAATTTACCATGGAAATACTAAATAAGATCGCTGAATACGGGAATTCAAGGGCAGGGGATGATATTGTTAGAGAGGTTTTTATCGGGATTTTTCTCACCTGTGTAAAAACAAAAAGGTACGGGCTTGCGTACACATACCGCGACAGCTTAAAACCGCCGCATCTTCTTCCGCCCATCAAAGACCGGGGGAATTTAAGAGGAAAAAAAGCCAGAGAATTAATTCCATTTATAAAAAGCGAAAATCCCCTGGAGGTAACTTTAGGGCTCGCGACTTTAAACTCCGTGCTTGATGTTCCAGATAACGCCACGGAACTGAAGGACTTCGGATCTTATCTCATCAATGAGTCCGCCGGAAAAAAAGTTGCTATGATAGGTTATTTCCCGTTTATGGACGAGGTTAAAGAAGCAGCGGATGAATTCTATCTTTTTGAGAAAACCATTGATTCCGTTGGCGCGGAAAAAGACCTGGCGGATCTCGCTAAAGCGGAAATTTTAATTACGACCGGGACAACAATCATCAACCGTTCCATAGAAGAGATAATAGAAAAAGCAAAAAGATCAAGGATTATAATGGTCGGACCGAGTACCCCCTTCTGCCCCGTGCTTTTTGAGTACGGGATCGATGAAATAATAAGCACTTCCGTTTATGATTCCAGAAGGATGATCGAGACATTATCCGAAGGCGTCATAGTGCCGGAACTTAAAGGCATAAAATTTCTTTTATGGAAAAGAAAATGATAAAGATAAAGGATTTAAATTTCAGGTACCGGGATTCCGGTGAATTTGCACTCAAGGACATAAACCTTGAAATCGGTGAGGGCGAATGCATATGCCTTACGGGAATTTCCGGATCCGGGAAGAGTACATTGCTTATGGCTGTCAACGGCTTGATTCCGCATTACGTTTCCGGTGAGATGTCGGGCGATGTATGGCTTGACGGGATGAACACAAAAGAGGTTGAAATTTCACGTCTCGCTGAAAAAGCGGGTATGGTTTTCCAGAATCCGGACACGCAGATCTTTGCGTTGAGCGTTAGAAGCGAGGTTGCTTTTGGCCCGGAAAACATTCTCACACCCCCGGGGGAGATCTATGAGAGATTGAACCGGGCTCTGGATGCGGTGGATATGGGCGGTTTCGAGGACAGAAACCCGAATGAATTATCTTACGGGCAGAAGCAGCGGATCACCCTGGCGTCCGTGCTTTCCCTTGCGCCGAGAATTCTCCTGATGGATGAGCCGCTTTCTCTTATGGACTGCGGCGGAAAAGAGCGGATCCTGGACATCATTTCAGAACTCAAGGAAAAAGGTTTTACGGTGGTCATAGGCGAGCATAATCTTCCGTTCATGCTCGGGGTTTCCGACAGGATTCTGGTAATGCACGGGGGCGAGATAATAAGGGATGCGGTTCCGGGACAGATCAACAGGGAAGATATAAGATTGTTTAATGAGATAGGTATCAGGTGGGGGGAAACAGGTGTTACGGCCGAAGATGAACTAACCCCTAATTTTGATAAAAAGTTTGATAGAAATAAAATAATCGAAATAAGAAATTTGACCTACACGTATCCCTGTGGAATCTGTGCGCTGAATAATTTATCCCTTGATGTTTACGAGGGTGAGTTCCTGGGTATCCTGGGTAAAAACGGTTCCGGCAAGACAACCCTTCTGAAAGCTGTCGTCGGTTTGATCCATCCCGGTGCCGGGGAGGTGACGACCCTGGGAATAAGCCCGCATCCTTACGGGTTGTTCGGTAAAGTGGGCTTTCTTATCCAGGATCCGGAATACCAGATTTTTGAGGAGACGGTTTTTGATGAGATCGCATTCTCTCTCAAGAAATTAAACCTTACGGAAGATGAGATACAAAAAAGGGTTAACCGGGCTCTTGAAGTAACGAACATGGAAGATCTCAGGGAAAGCGACCCGTTAAAATTGAGTTTCGGGCAGAAGCATAGGGTTGCGTTCGCTTCTCTTCTTGCCCTTAAACCGGGGGTTATAATCCTTGACGACCTGACAAAGGGACTGGATTACGGAAATCTGAAACAGATCCTTGATACACTTAAAATCATGCAGAGAAAATTTAATGTCACGGTAATAATCTGCACCCATGACCATGAGATCATTAAAAAATATGTTGACAGGGTGGTCAGGATAGGTTAAATGAAAAATGAAAAATTAACGATGAAAAAACATCTTGATATCCGGGGGATGCTGGCATTCGCATCATCGTCTGCGGCAGCATACCAGTACATAAACCGCGATTCAATAATCCATAGATCAAGCCCTTTTTTAAAGGTCGTGATATGGCTTGCGTTCATGGCATCCGCCCTTCTCCTTCATGATCCTTTACACCTGTCCATCCTTATCCTGTTTTGTTCATTCTATTATCTTCTCACGAAACCAACAGTTGATGAATTCATAAGCGATACAAAACTCATCCTCATGGTTTCATTCTTTATCGTCCTGTCTTATTCCATAATCTTTAGAGATGTCCCGGGCATTATCCAGGGGATCGCGATATCATTCAAGATTTTTTTGCTCTTCGTACCAATGATCGTGCTCTTAAAAACAACGAGCATATCCAGCATGCTTTATTCGTTCCGGAAGATCCTGCCGTACAGGTATGTTTTTGCAATTACCCTCGCGTTGAGGTTCCTGCCCTATTTTTCAAGGGAGATGATAAACATAATTGACGTCCAGAGGATGCGCGGGGTAAATATAACATGGAGAACTTTTCTCAGCATGGAATGCATAAATTCAATTCTGATCCCCCTGGTAATGCGCGCGATAAAGACCGCGGATGAATTGTCCATGTCAGTGAGCAGCAGGGGGTTTGGAGCACATAAGAAGAGAACATATCTGGAAGATTTTGAAAAAACAAGAGATGAAACACGAACAGCATAGGAATAACTTCATCCAAAGTAAGTATATCGGGCATTTGTGTCGTATATACCCCGGATAATAGGTTCTAACAATTCCTAAATATTCCCTTATGGTAGGAACTGTTAACTTGGTGAATCGGGATATTTGATATTCATCATATCTTCCTGCAAGTTCTTTTATTCTTTCAAAATCCCCGATATATCTTTCTACATTATTCAATTCATGATCAATTTTCTTTGCAATGTCTGGCGCAAGATAACCTTGCATGTGCCAGTATATGGCTTCTCCCTTGTGGGTTGGTTTTCTCCCAACGTCATTTAGTTTCCCCCAGGTTTTTACTGATACTTTATTATTCTGTTCATGTTCCTTTAGATTCGCACTTATCGCACCGACTGATAATGAGAATAAGGATGCAAAATCAGATTGTATCATTGAACCACCTTGCTCTATTGCCTCCGCAGCCATCCTGCTTATCCTGTCATTGCATATTTCCTTTCTGGATTTACCATTCTTGTATCTCTTGATGTCATCGGGATTGATGAATGTCAAGACCACGGGAACTTGCTTGGTGTCTTTCATTTTCTGCCCATAAACAGGTTTGGCGTTTTTTGCTTTCGCTAAGTAAACCAATTGTCCGGGCTTAACTCTATCTGACTTCGGCATACACCTGTCAATCTCATCCAGAATGTCGTCAACTAATGCCTCCGCTATCCTGGTCTTATCACTATAACCATACGGCTCAACAAGTTTTTTGATAAGTATGCTGCGAATGCTTTTTCCCTGCAATGCACCATAAACCTGCTTATCCCTTTCCCGGGTTGCTATGCTTTTCATGCTATCACCTCCTTTTTTTTAAATTTGATGTCCTTAAATTTGCCGCCAAACCTTTCTCGGATATCATTCAAGCAGTCCTTATATTTATCCTCTTTGCTGAATTTTTCATACAACTCAAGATACTCCCTGATAATCCTATCGGATTTTTTAGTTATTATCCTTATCTTCACAGCATTAAAACCATCATCACTTAATAGGACAATGGTTATGAAGTCCTCAAGATACCGCTTAATGCTCGTCTCCGAGTGATGGAGAACCTTCATTATGTAACTGAATGATTTACCCTCTAAACACATCTCAATTGCCCTAGTTTTATGGGAAACACCGGGACCAATGTCCTTTATGTTCCCCCTGGTCGGAAGGTAAATCCCGAGATCATTATAATATTTGATGATTCGCTTAATTGTGCTTGGATGCACATGCAGTATTATTGCCAGGTCCTCCTGTGTTAGAGGTCCTCCCTGCTCATAAGCCCCCCATGTTAATCGACTGACAAGGGTCTTACGTAAATCCACAGTCCCCCGAGTATGAAGCAGTTCAATGTCATCTCTGGAATGGATAGTAAGGATAACAGGCACCGTCTTGCATTCTTGCAGGGGCTTTCCAGGCGGCTCACTAATGGAAACTGCATGCCATATTATCTGTCCTTCATCCCTCTCGATACCAAAATACTCTTCACGGTATTCAAAGATCTTATTAACCAGGACATCACATTCTGCAGGAGAAAGGCTGAAATTCCCCTGCAGATCCATGAACATAGAGTGTCCTATGTTCTTTATATCTGTCCTATTAGATACACTTTCATCGATCATTTTTCTCACCTTTTTATTTTTATATTTTTATATTCCGATATACCTAAAGGTGGGGGTCAAATGACCTTATTAAATATAAAAACAACCCCGATGTTAAATATCGATATTGGAAAAGTGATGAAGATACCTTGAGTGGAAAATATTCAAAACGATTCTTAGAGCAATTATCACCGGAAGAAAAGAATAAATGGACGATGAGTAAGATATGATGAAAGAATTATACCCCTCTTTTGCGGACCCGGACACATGGAGAGATAATATCAAAGAGAATATAACAAAAGAAGAGTGGAGAAAGTTGCGGTTGAGTATATTAAGGAGGGATAACTTCACTTGTCAGTATTGTGGATTTAGAGCAGAAAAATGGCAAATAGTCCATCATATTGATGGAAACCCAAATAATAATGAGGGAACTAATTTAGAAACAGTTTGCCCAATGTGTAACTTTATTCATCATAGTGGCCAGGGTTGTGAAGTCCAAGGTATAGTTGATTTATTTAAAAAAAGTAATTACTCACAGAATGAAATAATCAAAATTACAAGAAAAATGAGGGCTGAAGGTAAAAACGATCAAGAGATTATTAATTTTTTGGGTCTAAAAGAAGAAGTACAATTTAAGATGGATCATTTATATTTGAAAAAACTATACGGATTTGTAACCTCACGAAAAACATCAGATTGGACACAAAAGGCTTTAGAATATGGATATAAGAAGGTAAAAGAAACTAATATTTCAAATCAACATTCATTGGATAAATACCTATAGGGCACCCTTCAGGTATGAGCAAATATTCAAAAATAAAGAGCATATAAAATATTAAATAGAGGTATAAAAAATGGAAATAAAAGATATAAAAACGGCAGATATTCAACTATCTGAACTCAATATAAGGAAGGATATAGATGCAGGAACTGAAGATGTAGGATTAGAAGACTTGGCTGACAGTATCAAAGAAAAAGGATTGCTTAATCCCCTAATTGTGAGAAGACGTGATGATGGAACTTACGAATTAATTGCTGGACAAAGACGTTTTCTCGCTTGTCAGAGGTTGGGATGGGAGAGCATCCCTGCAATCATAAGGGATATCACTGATGACACTGACGCCACCATATTATCTCTCGTAGAAAATGTCCATCGAGCGGATCTGAATCCCATTGATAAAGCACGGGCGTATCAGAAGATTCACGAGAAATATAAGGATCACAATAAAGTAGCAAAAGAGACAGGAGTATCAGTTCCTACCATAAAAAGGTACCTTACGCTTCTTAAACTTGCCCCATCTATTCAAGAAAAACTAACGACTGCGGAAGGACCAGCAGGTATAGGGGCATTATCGAAAATTGGTGAAACTTTTGCACCAGAAGATCAGGAGGACGTTCTTGATAGGATAGGGGGATTTAAGCAACAGATCCAAGTCGAGATGATTAAGAGAAGTGGTGGGAATGCAGATAAGCTGGAAGGTTTAAGAGAACAAGCTCTGGAAGGTGCTTTTGATACTCGTGTGTGCAAGGGTCTTAATGGATGTCCATTCATCCCACCGGAATTGCTTGAACCAGTAAAGGATGCAATAAGAAAGTTTGAAGAAGAGGGGGACAAGCAGTCATTTAAAGATGTAGTTAAAAAACTAAAATGGTGAATAAAATGCACCCTTCGTCCACGACTCTCGCTCCACTTCGTTCCGTTCGGTGCTATCACGCTCCGATAGAATCCCATAATATAGTTTAACCACCCGCAGCCAAGTCCCTTATAATGCCCAGAGGGTGCCGTGCTCTCCAAATTCCTTTTTGTTCTTTATTTTATTTTAAAAAAACAATTAAGAATCATTCAATATCCAAAAATACAAAAAATGTTCGGGTATAATGCCAAAATGGAAGGATATACGCAATAACTGCTGATATACCATTGTTATCTGAAATCGTTCCGCCCATTTGAAATTTTTAAATGTCGGATAAATAAATAACTTTAAATGAAAATGAGTGAAAATATTTGGTTAAAACGCATACTTTATGCGGTACGAAAGAATCCTGATTTTGCCAGAAAGGTACAAGAAATCATTAAACTTGACTCAACATTGATGCCTACAGGGGCCGTTATAGATTTTAGGTACCATCTTCAACGAATAAAATCTCAAGAGTATCTAGAGATGGTGCAAAAATTAGACAAATTGTGCGATGAAATAGCGGAAGAGATTGCTGAATTAGATGATGATAATTGTGAAATTGCGACGTGGATTAGTTATAACACGGATAAAATTGCTCGTGAACTTGCAATGCAATCAAAAGCAAATATTAACACATTGAATGATGCAGAAGCGCACTACAACCGTGGAGTTTCATTGCAAAACTCAAATAGATTTGAAGAAGCAGAAAAGGAATACAAAGAAGCGATAAAGATTAATCCTAATTTTGCAGAAGCACATAACAACCTCGGACTTTTGTTTAAAAATTTAAAAAGATATGAGGAATCAGAAAAGGAATACAAAGAAGCGATAAGAATAAACCCTGATTATGCTGGAGCTCACGGCAATCTTGGAAATTTATTAGCAAGATTAGATAAATTTGAAGAAGCAGAAAGAGAATTCAGGGAAGCTATAAGGCTAAACCCTAACTATGCTGAATCTCATGACAACCTTGGAGTTTTATTACAAAGTTTAAATAGATTTGAAGAAGCCGAGGAAGAATACAGAGAATCTATAAGGCTAAAACCTGATCTTGCCGAAGCGCATTACAATCTTGGACTTTTATTGCATAATTTAAATAGATTTGAAGAAGCCGAGGAAGAATACAGAGAGACTATAAGGCTAAATCCTAATCTTGCCGAAGCTCGATCTAATCTCGGAATTTTATTAGAAAAATTAAATAAACCCAAAGAAGCAGAGAAAGAACTCATGGAAGCGATAAAGTTAAAGCCCGATCTTGCAGAAGCTCAGCTGAGGGGAGCGATAAGATTAAACCCTGATTTTGCTGATGCTCACTACAACCTTGGAGTTGTATTAGCAAATTCAAATAGATCTGAAGAAGCAGAGAAAGAATACAGGGAAGCGATAAGACTAAATCCTGATTTTGCTGATGCTCGCATAAACCTAGGAATTCTATTAGCAAATTCAAATAGATCTGAAGAAGCAGAGAAAGAATACAGAGAGGCGATAAGGTTAAAGCCCGATGATGTTGAAGCTCATACTAACCTCGGTCTTTTATTAGCAAATTCAAATAGATCTGAAGAAGCAGAGAAAGAGTATAGGGAAGCGATAAGACTAAATCCTGATTTTGTTGGGGCTCACTGCAACTTTGGACTTTTATTGAAAAATTTAAAAAGATATAGAGAAGCAGAGAAAGAATATAGAGAGGCGATAAGGTCAAATCCTGATTTTGCTGATGCTCACGTGAACCTCGGACTTTTATTACAAATTTTAAATAGATTTGAAGAGGCGGAAAAGGAATTCAGAGAAGCGATAAAGTTAAAACCTGATCTTGCAGAAGCTCATCTCGGCCTTGGGTCATCATTAGTAATTTTAAATAAACCACTAGAAGCAGAAAGAGAACTTAGAGAAGCGATAAAGTTAAAACCCAATCTTGCAGAAGCCCATGTCGGCATCGGAAACCTATTAATAATTTTGAATAAACTACCAGAGGCAGAAAGAGAGTTCAGAGAAGCGATAAGAATAAATCCTAATTTTGCTGAAGCTCACTCTCATCTCGGAATTTTACTGGAAAATCTAAAAAGATATGAGGAGGCAGAAAGAGCATTCAGAGAAGCGATAAGAATAAATCCTGATCTTGCAGAAGCTCACAACAACCTTGGAATTGTATTGGCAATTTCAAATAAATTTTCAGAGGCAGAAAGAGCATTCAGAGAAGCGATAAGGTTGGATCCTAATTATGCTAATGCTTACTCTGGCCTCGGACTTTTATTAAAAAACTTAAAAAGATTCTCAGAAGCAAAGAATGAATTTAGAACTGCTGCAAAGCTATTTAGAGAACAGGGAGATTATGAAGGTGCAAATTATGCTGAAGAATATCTGAAAAGTTTATAATTTTATAAAACGATATTTTATTATTGATTTTTAATTATTTCATAATGCTTTATTAAGATAGAGATACCGTCAGCCATCATATCATAATTATTTTAGTGGGCTCCACGACATCAGATAGAACCCCACAACGTGCTTTAACCCCCCACAGCCAATCCCAGTATAACGTCCGGGGGTTGCCGTGCTCTCCAAATCCCTTTTTATTCCTTGTTATTTTTTCAAAAAATTAAAAAAAGAATATTAGTATATAAATGTTTCGGTATAGTGTACTATTTTGAAAGAAGTTTTAAATA
>MCBC01000029.1 GCA_001723855.1 Candidatus Altarchaeales archaeon WOR_SM1_86-2
TACAGGACATTTAATATGGGCATTGGTTTTTGTGTGATAACAGGAAAAGAGGATGCAGAGGAGATTATAGAGAAATACGGAAGTAAATCTGAGATGCAGATTATTGGTGGGGTGGTTCGAGAAGGGGGGGTTAGAATAATAAGGGATGAAAAGGAGATATTGATTTAAAAACTTTTTAGAAAAAAGTATTCAATACAACTTTGTTGTATTGAATGTGTCTTATACGAAGTGTAAGCCACATTTTATCAAAAAATATAATTTATAAAAAATGAAAAAGGATTTAACGGAGATTTTAACCGACGGGTTTGAATTATGGAGAAACAATCTCATTTTGGGTGTTCCGCCTCTATTAAGCTGGATAATACAACTTGTTCTGGGTATTACTATTATTGTGGTTATGGTATTTGCAGTATTGGGGGTGGGCTTCGGTACTGGATTATTTTTGGAAGATTTTGAAAATATTGATGCAATAATTGGATCATTAGGTAGTATCGTAATAATTGTAGTCTTACTTATACTGTTTGTGGTGATAATAACCCTTTTGATAGACGCATTCTTCATGGCGGGACTCATAGGCATGGTAAAGGAAGCCATTGAAACAGGGAAAACAGAGTTTGAAACAATGGTGGAGTACGGGAAAAGAAAGTTTATCTCCCTGTTCCTTGCAAATTTAATGGTTACAATAATAATACTCCTGCCGCTCATAATCATTGGAATAATATTCTTGATACTATTTGCAGGGAGTATCGGTGGCGTGGCGGATTATTCTGGCGGTGCTGAAACCGTAGTATATTCATTTCTATTATTTTTCGTGGTAATGATACTCTGGATGTTGTATGCGCTGATAATCAGCATAGTTCTTGCGGTCGTGAACTATGCGGTGGTTATATCGGACACTGGGGCAATAGGCGGCATAAAAGCAGCATATAGGTTCTTTATGAACCACATGTCGGACGTCATTTTAATGTGGCTTATAATTCTGGGCATATCGATTGTTTGTGTGATCGTATATCTTGCGGTGGAAATACCACTCAGTTTCATACCACTTATCGGATCAATTATCGGTTTCCTGGTTGAAATGATATTTTATGCATTTATTGCCTTTGTGCTCACCCCATTGATTGCACTGTGGTGGAGCTGGTTGTATATGGATCGGGAACAACTGCTCCAAACGAAAACGGAACCTTCCAAGAGTCCCTCCAAAATTTCTGGCTGAAACAAATGTCGATTTATGTTTTTTGTTTAGATCACGGATTCGATGATCTTTATAACATCGTCCCTGACATTCTCTATCGGCTTATTTCCGTCCACTGTCTCTATCACCTCTCCATCCTCTCTCAAATCCTTCGCGATCCTTAGATAATTCTCCCTGACCTTTTCAAGTTTATCCGCCTCTTCGAACAACTCAACATGCCATCTCTGCTTTCGCATTCTTCTCTGTGAAATTAACACCGGGACGTCAAAAAGTATCGTTAAGTCGGGCTTTTTTGCTCTTGAGTTTATCTCCCTAAGCCATTCAAGATCATTATCGATTGATTGGTAGGAGTAAGATGAGAGAAGATAACGGTCGCAGATAACGATAACTCCTTCATTTATCTTCGGAAGCACATCATTGTGCAGGTGATCCATCCTGTCTGCAGCAAATAACAACGCCAGGGTTGTGGCTCCTTTGTCAAATAAACCTCATAACCCTTATCCGCTAACCAACCCTTCAACAATCCGGCTTGGGTTGTCAGCCCCGAGCCGTCAATGCCCTCAAAAGTTATAAACTTGCCGTTCTCCATCCTAATATTTATATTTATATTCTTAAATTAACAATAATATAATAAATACGTGCAATTCATGATCATTTGGTTATGAATGAAGGGTTGATTTTATGATACCATACACAGATATAAATTCTGAGCAACTCGCCACAAGGATGTGTAAATTAAATCACATAGTGGATGGCTTGGCTTGAACGCCGAAAAAGAACACGGCAAGCGGTGATACGCCTTGGCGAGGCGCATGCTGCCTTTGAACCAAGGATTTTCGAATAATTTGGGATTCTTTGGAATCCTAAAGGGAAACATGGAGGATTGAAACATCTTAGTATCCATAGGAAAAGAAAGCAATAGCGATTCGGGAAGTAGAGGCGATCGAAATCCGAGAAGAGCAAACTGAATCTGTTTGTGAAAGCAAACAGGGATGTGGTGTGGCTCTAATATGCCTTAGTGGATGAGATGAGGTTCCCTGGAACGGGACGCTTAAAAGGGTGATAGCCCCGTAATCTAAGTCCATATGGCTTTTTAGAGTCCCAGAGTAATGGGCGTTGGATATCGCTCATGAAGATTGGAGACATCAACTCCAAACTCTAAATACGTTTCAAGACCGATAGCGCACTAGTACCGTGAGGGAAAGCTGAAAAGTATCCTTGACAGGAGGTGAAAAGCATCTGAAACTATGTGGTGATGGCTAGATATTGTTGCTTACAATTATGCGAAGGATACGAGCATAATTTTGGCAATCATATCGTCCGTCTGGAAACACGTGGCAGGGAGTGTACGTATGCGGTGATCCGAAAGGATAAGCGAAAGCAATTGTCCGCAGCATTTCGGTGTGAGGGACATGGTTGATGAGGCCACGAATCGCATGAGTACGACCTGAAGCCATACGATCTAACCCGGGGCAGGATGAAGTCTCTCATCTGAGAGATGGAAGTCCGCAAGAGGTTCTGAGCTCAACTCGTTCTCGTGACCTCGGGATAGGAGTGAAATGCTAATCGAGTATGGCAATAGCAGGTTCCTTCCGAAATGGACCTCAGTCCATTCTGACTGGAGATAGATATCTATGTAGAGCACTGATTAGGTAGTAAGGGGGCGAGAGCCCTCCCTATCTTGTCAAACTCCGAATTGGTTATCATCATAGAAGGTTGGAAACGGGGCAACGGGGTAAGCTTGTTGTCCGAGAGGGAAATAACCCTGATTGTGGTTAAGGTCCCAAAGTGCTGGCTAAGTGTAAGCAAGGGCGTTTTAGGTCTAAGACAGTGAGAAGGTTGGCTTAGAAGCAGCCATCCTCTAAGGAGTTCGTAACAGATCACTCACCGAGTCTTAGAGCCCCAAAAATGGACGGGACTAAGCCAGTCACCGATACCACAACGCTCGATAAGAGATCGAGTAGGAAGGTGTCTTGAGTGAGCAGAAGTTTTTCCATAAGGAAGAATGGATCATTCAAGATTAAGAATCCTGCTGGTAGTAACAGCAAAGTATCATGAGAATTGATACCACCTGAAGGGCAAGGGTTCCTCGACAATGTTCATCAGTCGAGGGTTAGTCGATCCTAAGGTATTCGTAATTCGTATAACGAAAGGGAAGCAGGTTAACATTCCTGCACCATATGATTACACTCGGTAACGAAGGTCATTTTTTGACGCTTCTGGATAGTCCAAATACTCCACCACCTTTATGGAGGTGGCGTATCTAAGCAAGATAAAGTTGTGGAGTTCCGTAACGGAGAGATGCAACTTAAACTGCAAATGGCTTCCATTAGGAAGTTTGAATGGCTCCAGGAGCCCGTGAAAAGAAAAATGAAAGGACATCATATGATCGTACCCAGAACTGACACTGGTGCCCCAAGGTTAAAAACCTCAGGTGTGGCGAGATAACTCTGTTCAGGGAAGTCGGCAAATTGGCTCCGTGGCTTTGGTATAAGGAGCGTCTATCCTCGAGTAGAGGGTAGATTTCAATAACAAGGGGATTCCGACTGTTTAATAAAAACATAGGTCCCTGCAAGTTCGAAAGGATGTGTATAGGGGCCGATGCCTGCCCAGTGGCGGTATCTGAAACTTCGGTTCAACGAAGCGAAGGACCGTTAAACGGCGGGGGTAACTATGACCCTCTTAAGGTAGCGTAATACCTTGCCGCTTAATTGGCGGCTTGCATGAATGACTTAACGAGAATCCTGCTGTCCCGAACAGAGGCTCGGTGAACCTACTTATCTGGTGAGAAGGCCAGGGAATTCCGGTGGGGCGCGAAGACCCCGTGGAGCTTCACTACAGTTTGTTGTTGGGATGTGATAATGGTTGCGCAGTGTAGGTGGGAGATGTTAAAGCAATCCTTGCGGGGATTGTGTAGTCAACGATGAGACACCACCCTTTTATTGTCGCATTTCTAACTCGAAAGAGGACACCAACAGGCAGGTAGTTCGGCTGGGGCGGTACACCGTTGAAAACTTATCAACGGTATCCAATGGTTGGCTCAAGTGGGTCAGAAACCCACTGTAGAGGATAAGACCAAAAGCCAGCCTGATTAGATTCTGACTAGCAAGGAATCTTAACTCGAAAGAGAAGTCTAGCGAACCCTGACACCCCCTTGATGGGGGTTCAGGCTGATGGAAAAGCTACCCCGGGGATAATGGAGTTGTCGCGGGCAAGAGTACACATCGACCCCGCGGCTTGCTACTTCGCTGTCGGCTCTTTCTATCCTGGGTGTGCACAAGCACCCAAGGGTGAGGTTGTTCGCCTATTAAAAGGAAACGTGAGCTGGGTTTAGAACGTCGCGAGACAGTTTGGGGGCACCTACCGGAGTTGTTGTCTACTTGAGGAGAAGGTTCATTTAGTACGAGAGGAACAATGGGCCGCAGCCTCTAGTCTACCAGTTGTCTAACAAGGCATTGCTGGGTAGCCACGCTGTAATTTGATAAGGGCTGAAAGCATCTAAGCCCGAAGCAATCCCCAAAAAGAAGTAGACTGAGTCTCCTATAGAAGATAGGTTTGATAGGCGAGAGGTGTAAGCACTAAGGCAACGAGGTGTTAAGCCCACTCGCACTAATCGATTCAATTACACATCCTAGCGATAAGTTGTTCGGGATTTATATCCGTGTATGGTATTCTATTTCAATTGCCTCTCAAAGATCTCATTTGCAATCTCCAGGAATTTTTCTTTTGCATCCTTTGGTATGCGCGCACCTGCTGCGATATCATGCCCTCCTCCTTCTCCTCCAAGTTTTTCGCAGGCGATTCGCATAGCATTGCCTAAATGAATCCCTCTCCTGACCAGCCCCCAGTTGGCCCTCGAGGATACCTTAACCTTGGACGCATCATCCTTGTCGTCCGCCAGCGCTAAAATTGGTTTGTTCGGGGGAATTATGCGGGCTCCGTAAGCCATCCCAGCCACAACCCCGATCACACTTTCATTGATGCACATCCCTGCATCAAAATAGTAAAGGCAGGGCATCTCCCGAACGCCCCATGCTTTCAAGTTTTCTAAACCATCCCTCAACATCTTTCTATGTGTCTGCAATAAATAGCGGGCTTTTTTCAAATATTTCTCCCTGTCACCCAGGCAAACCCTGACCCCGATTTCAGATTTCTCCTGCCTCCCGCATGCATTCATCAGAGTAGCAAACTCTTTAGCATCCCTGAGTTCTGTTCCTTTCTTTTCTTTAAGCAAAGAATATACTTCACCGAACATTCCATGTATTATGAACTCGGGGGTGTTAAAATCCAGCATCCTCGTGTACAACGCAGTTGATATGTCCTTCCTTTCCTCTTCGCTTAACTCAACATAGGATCTGAAATTACCTTCGCCGTTCATCAATTCAATGCCCAGGTCCTCAATAAAGTCCCTGCAGGCGATGACCTCCCCCGTAAGCCCGGGGATGAAAGGATCGGAGCAGAAAGCTAACATCTGCGGCAGCGGTCTGCTTTGGCGGCCGAAAATTCTCAAATCGTGTCCCAATTTTAGTATTCCCTCATCTGCCCCGTCTTCAAGGATTATGCGGTTCAGGGAATGTAATTTTCCGTTGTAATCCTGCATATCCCCTACCGCCCCGACTATCGCGATATCCGCCATGTCTCTGTACCCCAGGGATTTTGCGACGAAATAAGCCATCCCTGAGCCGGAAACGTCACCTCCGCCGTCATAGCCGTAGAAATGCGGGTTTATCTCCCTTGAATGCCTTTCTTTTCTGGAGGGGGGATGATGATCGATCACATAAAAATCCTCTATGTTTTTTTCGATCAGGGATAACTGCCCGCTGCCCATATCCGTAAAAACCACTCTTGGATCTGTCATTTCTTCGGAAGATTCTTTGACCCGGGTTATTGTTGAGCTGTCCAGCTGTTTAATGATCATAAAATCCACTTTCCTGGATAACTTACCAAGCACATCAACCATAATCGCGCACGCTGATATACCGTCAGCGTCATGGTGGCTTACCGCCAGGAAATTATCTTTGTCAACCAATTTTTTTGAAAAATCCGCTATATCCTTTTTTAATTCTTTATTCATGTTTTTTCTTTTTTAAATTTTAAGAATAGAATAATAAACCCAAAAAACAATAAAATGGTATCGGTATCGATAATAGGTGCGTCCGGCTACACCGGGGGGGAGTTGATAAGGATACTTGCAAATCATCCGGGGGTGGAAAGTATAGACGCGGTTTCAAGGACTTACTCCGGCAAGCAGGTATCGGAGGTTCATCAGAATTTGCTTGAAATTTTTGATGAGAAATTCAGGGGTATGGATTCTGAAATCGAGTCTGATGTGGTTTTTACCTGTACCCCGAACGGGCAGGCAATGGAAATCGCCCCCCGATTACTTGAACGCGGCATTAAGGTAGTAGACCTGAGTGCCGACTACAGGTTGGACAAGGATACCTATGAAGAGGTATATGGGATACAACACAAGAGCCCGGTGTTGATAGATGAAGCGGTCAAAGGATTCCCGGAATTGTTCAGGGAAAAGATAAAGAAAGCGAATCTGCTTGCAAATCCTGGATGCTATGTTATCTCTGCTGTGTTAGGTATTGCTCCGCTGACAAAATTTAAATCCAAACTTGATCTGGATAAAGTTGTCGTGGATTCAAAATCAGGAACGAGCGGTGCTGGAGCAGGGTTAAGTGAATTTTTGCATCACTGCGAGGTTCATGATAATCTGAAGCCATACAAGGTAATCGGACATAGGCACCGGCCGGAAATGGAGCAAATATTGGGGAACTTTTTTGATATCAAAATTTCATTTACCCCAACACTTATGCCGATAACCAGGGGAATATTGACGAACGTGCATGTTTTTGGAAACCCGGGGGATGTTGATCTCAAGGAACATTATAAAGATTTTTATAAGGAAGAGAAATTTATCAGGATAGTTGACACGCCTTACGTGAAAAATGTTGTAAACACCAATTACTGCGACATTGGAGTGCATTTTGACCCCCACGGCAACAGGATTTTAATTATCTCAACGATAGACAATCTAATCAAAGGAGCGTCGGGAAATGCAGTGCAGAACATGAATTTGATGTGCGGGTTTGATGAGAAAGAAGGGCTGGAGATGATCGCGGGGCACCCGTGAATTTCTCAAGTATATTTATACATATGCACATAATTTATTTATATGCACATACTATGAATAGATATATTAAAAATGGCAACAATAACATTGGCAGTCCCTGATGAACTAAAGCACAGGATGGTGTCTTTCCCTGAAATTAACTGGTCTGAAGTAGCAAGGCAATCATTCATGCAGAAAATAGAGGACTTGGAATTTTTAAGGAAGTTTAAATCCAAAAGCACGCTCACGGAGGAAGAAGCCTTGAAGTTGGGCGATGATCTAAGTAAAAAACTTGCGGGAAGATATGTTTCTGATGAGAAATAAAAATGGATCTGGTTGTGGACGCGAATATACTATTTGCAGCACTAATCAAGAGGAATATTACTTCAGAACTCCTGTTCAGGGAGGATTTACATCTCTATGCACCTGAATTTATCTTCACCGGATTTGAGAAATACAGGGGACTTATCAAAAAGAAGACAGAAAGAACAGATGATGACTTTGATGAGTTATTGGAATTATTCCAGAGACGAATTGCACTTGTCCCGATTGAGGAAATCAAGCCGTTCATAGAAAAAGCAAAAGAAGTATCGCCGGACATTAAGGATGTGCCTTATATTGCTCTTGCCCTGAAATTGAATATTGCTGTATGGTCCAATGACAGACCGCTTAAAGAACAACAAAACACTGTAAAAGTTTATGCTACTCATGAAATTGCAAAATTATAACATGAGTTTGATGTGCGGGTTTGATGAGAAAGAAGGGCTTGAGATGATTGCGGGGCATCCATAGGTTTGATTGTAAATACAAATATCCTCATATTTAATCGTTTATTAATGCAATGTATAATCAATAATAACAAGCAATCTTTATTAAAGATGAACCGTTACCAACTCGCAAAGGAAATAGCAGAGGATTTAAAAACCAAGTTTGGGGATAAAGTATCCTCTATCGTGTTATTCGGCAGTGTTGCAAAAGGCGAAGATAAGGAAGAAAGCGATATTGATTTATTAATCGTTTCAAAAGAGCACCTGTCAAGAGCATTGGACGACAGCATAGGAAAAATATTGAGAAATGGATTTGTTCCAGAAATATTGAACCTGACCGATGTTGAATTTACTCAAATGAAGAATATTGGAAGCCCATTCTATTTTTCAATTAAAAATGAAGGAATCAAACTCTGTTGATTACGAGAAACTGGTTAATTCACATTTAACTGAGGCAAAGAGAAAGTTAAAGCGTGCAAAGGATTTGTATGAAGATTGCTATTATGATGAAGCAGCACATGATGGTTATTATTCAATGCTTCACGCTGCAAAAGCACTTCTTGCATTAAAGAAAGTTCAGGTAAAGACGCATCGTGGTGTTATATCTGAAATACAGAAATTGTATGTGAAGTCAGGTATAATCACCCAAGATCTTGCAAGTGCATTAAGCAGAGATCTCCAGATAAGGATGCGAGTTGATTATGATATTATGATAGAAATTTCTGATGACCTTGCCAATGATGTAATTAATGATGCAGAAGAGTTTTTGAAAGAAGTGGATAAGATTATAGCAAAAAGTAAGTTGAAATGATCAATTTAATTAAAGGGGCATCGAGGAATGCGGTGCAGAACATGAATTTAATGTGCGGGTTTGATGAGGGAATGGGTTTAGAGTTGATTGGTGGGCATCCATAGGTTTTGGATTAGTCAAAATATTTATAATAAAACAAAAATGGCAGATAATGTACCTTTAGTAGGGAATCTCCCACAAATAACCGAAGTTGTAATAGACCTTGGGATAGGAATTCTTATTATCTTGCTTTTCTCTCCTTTCATTTATGCAGTAAATCTATTCGTTGCGGATAATCTATGCGATTATAACAATCTTGTAATGATATTTCCAGAAACTTGGAGATTCTTTTTAGATATTGACATTGGATCGGGATTTTTAGGACTTTTCTTCGCTTATGTTCTGGGGATAGCTTCTCGCTCTGTATTATTTTTTGTTATGCCACTTTTTAAATCAGTTTCTAAATCAGTTTTTAGATCTAGATGGATCTGGATCGAGGATAAAATAGTTGGATTCATATACAAATTTATTCTCGAAAGCCATTATGGCAAACTAAACTTTTCAAAAGATGACATCAAGGAAGATGTCATAGATAAAGGATTTGCCTGGCAGATAGGAGATTATAAATATGCCTGCTTTAGAAGTGAGTTAGCAAGATCTGGGAGCTATCTAAATAAACATAAACTCTACTGGGATCATGAGTCATTCCAGTGCTTTCTATTCGAGCGTTTATACTCCTTATTTTTGACATTTTTTATTTGTTATTCCGTTTATGGTCTGATTCTTATATGTTTATCTTCGCCTTTTAAAGTAGAGCCCTTTATAAGTTGGGTTTTAGGTCTAATTGTATTGAGTATTATAATACTCTCTCTTTTCAACGAAATGGTTTTTCATAGGATAGCATTTGCCAGAATTGATGATGTTCTGTTTGAATTATTTAAAATTAAGGAAAAAGGCAATATTTGGTCAAAATACAACGAAGCTATTGAAGAGGTTGAAAAAGAAAAAAGGTTTGATGAAGAATGATGGAAAAAGAAATATTAACTGAGAAACTTAGAAAAGTTAGAAAAGAAGAAGAAAAGCCAAAAGTTGTTTTTATGCCCCACTTTTGTATTGATCTTTCTGTCCGGTATGAAGGAAAGAAAGAGGCATTTTTAAAGGATGCTGAAAAAATAATAGAACAAGGTGGGGGAAACATACCCACAAAAAATATGTTATTGAGAGGAGGCAAAGCCGCAAACTGTGCATCTGCCGTTTCATCTCTTGGTGCCGAAGCATACCTTATAGCAAAAACAAACAATATCGGATACGAGTTTTTAAAAAATTTTTCGGAAAATGATAATTTTAAAATATCTCATGTAAAGAGGAATGGAGAACTCGCATCAACATCTGCAATTGAATTGAAAGAAGGAAATATTATGTTCAGCGATCAGGGGTCAACTGAAGGATTTTCCGTCAAAGACATTACAGATGATGACAAAAAACTTATCGCTGATGCTGATGTGGTATGTATTTCCGATTGGGCACTGAACAAAAAAGGCACTGAACTCGCAAGATACGTTCTTGAACTGGTTAAAAAAAATGGAAAAGGAAAAACATTCTTTGATCCCGGAGACCCATCTTTTAGAAAGGATATACGGGATGTTACAAAAATTCTGGATGATGGCCTGGTTGACATGGTAAGCGTTAATGAGGATGAATTTGAAAAATATTTATCGTCAAAGCCGGTGAAAGATGTTGAGATATGTCTTCATACAGAAAATTTCTCCTGCACATTCTGGAAAGATAGAAAATATGTTGTTGAAACTTTTGATGTTAATGTTAAAAAACATACTGGAGCAGGAGATGCTTGGGGTGGAGGATACATATACGGGAAAGCAATCGGTCTGAAAGAAAGAGAAAGGATTATGCTTGCAAATGCCGTTGCAGCATGCTACATTTCAAATGAAGAAGGAAAACACCCTACCAAGGATGAATTAATAGATTTTTTGAAGAAAGCAAAATTCAAGCAAGTAACTGTCTGATTGGCTACCTAAACACTTTTTGATCCATTCTCAAGAATCACTTGATCACGTAATGCAAAACAACCTGGTTGCGGTACTGTCTTATCCCTACTAGACTCAGTTTTATTTTTTTTCTCAGTTCGCCCTCGATTAATTTAACGCCCTCGCCAACGATCACCGGCGCCACTGTGACAAATATCTCGTCCACCAGACCCAGATCGAGCATTGAACGGTTCAATTCCCCGCCGCCCTCCAGGAGTAACTTTTCAACACCTTTCTTGTAAAGTATGGAAAGGGCATCCTCCAGGTCAACCCTGTTAGTGCCTGACACCAGTACCTCCGCTTTTTTTGCCAGTGCTTCTATCTTGCTGGATGGTGCTCTCTTCGATACAACTATCACCGTCCTTGCCCTGCCGTCCAGCACCTCCGCCTCGACAGGTGTGCGGGCAACACTGTCTATCACAATCCTCACGGGATTATATTCTTTATGCTCGCTTGCCGTGAGATGCGGGTCATCCACCAGCACGGTATTTATGCCGACCATTATTCCATTAACATTTCTCCTCAATTCCCTGACCCTCTGCTTTCCAGACTCATCGCACAGTTCAATATAACATAAGGTCTCATTTTCTGTTTATTATATTAATTTTATTAATAACAAAAAATAAATATAAATTAGATTTCAAGAAACCTTACGTTTATATTCCCGTCCAATTCAATAAGCGCCGCACTTTTATACTTCAGTGCCCCGGTGTTGACAACAACTGTTTCGCCTATCTCTTCCTTTACCCCCCTGGTGTGGGCATGGCCGCAGAGCACAAGTTCGGGCGAGTAAGTTTTGATAATTTCCGCAACAAACCCCGAGCCCTTATGCCTTCCCTTTTCAAAGTCCACTTTACCTGCCAGCGGCGGGGAATGCGTAAGCAGGATAATTTTTTTACCCTGCAGGTTATCCAGTTCCTCGCGCAATTCCTTCTCCACCCTGCTCCTGCTTGAAATCTGCACAAAAAAGTCTTCGTCCTCTTCATCGGAAATCTCGCCCCCGTAGCCGACAAACCAGTAATCCCCCATCTTATATGAATCACCGTGAATGAGATGAACGGTTTTGTGTTTATCCGTTAAATCCCGCATGATATCAGAGTGCCGTTCTTTCGGGGCATCCATATTCCCGGGAATTGCCAGGACTGGAATGCCCGGGGAAGATAGTTCACCATAAAATTTTCTTAAGAACTCTTCATCGTCTGCAAACTCTTTTTCTATCCCCTCGGTGTCCTTTACGGGTTTTCTGCCTTCGCTTTTTGCACTCAACCATTCGTCGCCTCTTGCATAACCCTTCATAACATCCCCGCAAAAGCAGATAACGTCCGGTTTATGCTCTTTTACTGCCCCAAGCAAAGGTTCCAGCACGTCCATACAACCATGAAAATCCGATATTGCAAGTATTTTCATCAGCACTAATTTTTTTACTCGTCTAAACAATCATGATCTCACACCCGATCTTCTCTTTAAGCTGATTTATAAAGTTTTCCATCCCATCCCTCCTGAGCAGGTGCCTCTCCAGGAAACCCATATCAGTTGCGGGGTGCCCCACTATAACCAGATCAGCATTGTTTTCGTCTACCGATTTTTTTATCTGGGAAGCAATATCCCCCTCCCTCTCCTCAATTAATACATTATCCTGGGACATACCCGCCTCAACTGCTTTTTCTGATGCAAGATCAAGGATAACCCCCCCTATATTTTTAAGACCTGATGTGACATCGTCCTCTGTCCATTCTCCCCCCCCACTGCTCTTTTCCATAAATTTTATATCAATTACATACAGGAATACCAGTTTCGAATTATTCTTTTTTGCAATTTCTATTGCCTTATTTTCTGCAAGTTTGCAGCCCTCTGACCCTTTGGTTGCGCAAATTATTGTATTCACTATCATCCTTATTATTTATTCTGATTTTTGAGTTTAAATATTTTTTACATTATTTTGTTTTACATTACATGAGGGAACACGAAAAGCATCCATATGGTTGAGATTATCATGGTGACTATCATCACGGGAAGGCCGACTTTCATAAAGTTAATAAATGTGATCGAGTGTCCCGCTTTTTCCGCTAATCCAGCAGTAACGACATTTGCCGATGCCCCTATTAATGTTCCGTTGCCGCCGAAACATGCTCCAAGGGCAAGAGCCCACCATAGAATATTTGCCTCAACTCCAGGGATGACCTGCGAGAGGTATAAAACAATGGGGAGCATTGTTGCAGTAAACGGGATATTATCCACGATCATGCTCATGATTGCAGAAACCCACAGGATTAATATTACCGCTATAGCTAAATCACCGCCGCTGACGTTCTGGACCCCTTCCGCGATCATCTGTATAAGCCCTGTCTCCACAGCTGCTCCAACAACTATGAAAAGCATCATGAAAAATACAAGGGTCGGCCATTCAATTTCTCTCTCGATCATATGGGCAACGTCCACTTTATCAATCACAACCGCGCTAATCATGAGAAGCGACGCTCCGATGAGTGCTGCAATGCTCGGCTCCATGTGAAACGTGCCGTGCAAAATAAAAAGAATTACAACAAAAATCAGGATCACGAGGGAATGTTTAAGAAGTGCGGTATTTGTAATCTTATATTCCTCTTCAAGGCGTTTTAATAATTTATCAATATTTTCTGGTGTCAGTTTTGCTTTTTTATACTCCCCACCGTATTTAAATTTCATCATAAATATCAGTGCGACCATGGAAATAATTACAACCGGTGTAAGTGCGATCACAAAATCCATGAATGTAAGGTTGGCATAAGAACCGATCATAATATTCGGCGGGTCCCCAATTAGTGTTGCCGTGCCCCCGATATTCGATGCCAAAACCTCCGGCAGAAGAAGTGACCATGGAGTTATGCGAAGAATGAGGGCAATTTCAATTGAAACAGGCGTCAGAAGTAACATTGTAGTGACATTATCCAGAAATGCAGAAGTGAATGCTGTAACAATCATCAGGATAAGTGCAAGTTTCCACAGATCCCCTTTTGCCATCTGGTAGGCTTTGAATGCCATCCACTGAAAAACACCCGTTCGCTTCATAACACCTACAATGAGCATCATTCCCATTAAGAGGAAAATCACATTGAAGTCAATGTAATTCTTTGCGTTTTCAAAGGAGAGTATAAAGAAATCAGTGTTGAAATGACCGAATACGTAACTTACAAATAAGAGAAATGCAGCGCCAAGTAATGCCGCAAGCGTTCTGTGAAGAATTTCAAATGAAATCAGGATATAAATTAAAATCAGGATTATTGCAGAAACATAAAATGCCGCGCCGATATGTCTTTCAGGAGTTATATCTTCATAATGTATGTACTCCCCATCTTTAATTTTTGTAAGTTCCCTTATTTCTATTTCTCTTGACTTGTATGTCGGTTTTTCAATATGTAATTTTATATTTGATTTCTCTGCCGTGTTTTTTGGCAGGTATATGATTGCATTGTACTCGCCGTCAGATGCAGATTCTATCTCGTTATGGGGCGCACATTCTGCTCCCGTACCCCTCTCCTTATCAGCTTCTCTTGTTATAATCGGTTGCTCCTTTCCGTCTACAATTACCTTAATTTTTATTTCAGGTATTGGTTCTTTATGAAATGACTGTGTTTTCCCGGTAAAAATTATTTTATCGTGCTCCCCTAAAATTCCGCATTGATTTTCCGTGTTGTAATTTTCAGCACACGCAAACGATGTAAGCATTACTCCTGCTAACAAAAGCAGGGGTAAAATTATTTTTTTCATTGTTTTTTAAATTTACCTATAGGAATCCTCTTTTTTATCTATTTTTAATCAAATAAGATTAATTAATAAAATAATAAAATTTCTTTCAAATGGAGGATAATGGCAATGCCGATATACCCTTGTTATACAAAATTGCTCC
Organism: Candidatus Altarchaeales archaeon WOR_SM1_86-2; assembly: GCA_001723855.1. Next base: position 14,802 of record MCBC01000029.1, read on the forward strand.
GCAGAAAAGCGATTTTCATGAGCGGCTACGCAACTTCGCATAACTCGTGTGTATCTGGTTTCGCTACGCTACACCCAAATTTTGCTCCACTATGTTCCGCAAAACTTCAGATACACATAAAAACGAATCGCTCACCCTTTTGAAGATTTAAAATTTCAGATAATATGAGATGGCAAGAGGGTTATCGTAATTGGTTTATTATCATTAATGCATTTAATCATCATCAAAACAAAAAATTAAAAACAAAAAATATTTAATTAAAAGGGCTACGCAACTTCGTATAACTGGCGGATATGTGGTTCGCTCCCTACGGTCGCTCACCCAAATTGCTCCGCTACGCTACGCAACTTCACATATCCGCCGCACCGTTATAAAAATCAAGTTGTACTATATCTTTCCCTGTGCCAACTCAATCAAATTTGTCCTGCCCTTAACCTCCTTCCTTATCAACCCTTTCTTTTCCAGTTCACTCAAGACCAGAGAAACCTTTGCCCTGGAAAAATCCGTCTCGCCGAGTAAATCAGACTGAAGCATTCGCTTCCCCTTCTGTTTTTTCAATATTTCCATGATCTTTTTTTCGTCATCCTCTAACTCGATACCCCCTTTCTTTCCCATCATCTTTAAGATCGACAAAATCAAAACCGAAACGGCAAGAATTATAAAAATTGAAATAAGAATGGCATCATCAGGTTCTTTCCCATCCCCCTCAACGACTCCTTCTTCTGTTTCGTTTTCAAGTTCTGAAAAATTTATATCCAGTTCCGGGATGTAATACTCGAGTTCTGAAAAATTTATATCCAGTTCCGGCAGGATCATCAGGAAATCCAGAGTTGTGTTCTGGTCGGGATAAAGGGTTACATCTTCCTCATCCAGGTATTTATCGCCATCGCGGTCAATATAGACTGCCATGAAGTGATAATTCCCTGGCTGAAGGTCCATTGAATAGGACCCGTTCTCGTCGCATATAACCTTGGAAACAAGAGCAGAATCTCTATAAACCTTTATAAGAGTCCCATCCAACTTCTCTCCACTCTCCCAGAGCGTTACTTCCCCCTTAACAGCTACAGCCCCCGCTAAGGTGGTTTGAAGGCAAACAAGGAGCAATCCTGCCGATAAAACAGCAAGTAGTGGTATTCTCCCCCTGATTTTCATAATATTTTCAATTTTTCCATTCATTCTATTAAAAACTTGAAAAAAGATAAAGAAAAAATTCGCTGAAAATCGCTGATTTCAGCGAAATACCGATGAAAATTCGTTTCAATGTGCCCTTTTGAAAAATCCCCGGAAATCAGGTTATAAACGGTTTTAAAGGATTGTAAACCTTTATAAACGGTTTTAAAGGATTTTCCTGGTAAAAGGATGCAGGAGTGCTTTTTATTTATGTTTTTCCCTGTTATTTAAAAAACAAAAACAAAAATGAAAAAATATGTAATATTGGTTTTGATAGGTATGCTGATCCTATCTTATGGGGTTGGAACAGGGCTGGCAAAGCCAGATAATGCCGGCAACTCAAACGGTAAAAAAGCAGGTGTAATAAAGGCAGTTGATAATAAGATAGAGCATGCAGAGAAATTAGTGGAAAGATTAAGTGAGTGCAGCGATGTAACCGAACTGAACGAAACACTAAATGATATAAAGGATGCCAGAGATGATCTTGTGGACGCGATAAATGAAAATAACGGAACAGCAGCAAAGACGGCTGCTAAAGAACTGAGGACTAATTGGGTAAAGCTTAAAAAGGATGCCCATTACAACATAGTTATGTGCAAGTCAAAAGGTATCGGTAAGGTTATAAATAAGGCAGATAGGATAGCAGATAAGGCGGAAAGATTGATAGAGAAGTTTGAGGACAGGGGTGTAAATGTGACCGAGGCGAATGAATCACTGCAGGATGTAATGGACCATATAGATAACGCACAGGAGGCATATGATGCTAAGGATCTTAAAGCAGCAATACAGGAATTGAAGGACGCAATGGATGATTTGAAGGCTATTATTAAGGCGCTGAGAGATGCTGTTAGAGAGAAGGTTACTATCTGTCATATCCCACCTGACAATCCAGATAATGCCCATACCATCATCATTGGTAGATCAGCATTACCCGCTCATATCGCTCATGGCGATACCATCGGACCGTGTGGGGAAGAGGAAGAACCAGGGGAAGAAGAACCAGAGGGGAACATCACTATCTGTCATATCCCACCTGACAATCCAGATAATGCCCATACCCTCACCATTGATGAATCTGCATTAGATGATCATCTCGCTCATAATGATACCATCGGACCGTGTGAGGAAATTGATGTTAATAAAACAGCAAATGAAACAATGATACAATCTGGGGAAACAGTAACTTACACATATAATGTAACCAATACAGGATATTTTAATTTAACAAATATTACTGTTACAGATGATAAATGCTTAATGGTAGATTGTCAAAAAGATAACCTTACAGCGGGGGAGTCAATGATATGTAACTGTACGGCAACAATAACCGAAAACACAACAAATGAGGTCACTGTGACTGGAACCGCACCAAACAACGATATTGTATCAGACAGCGACACAGCGTATGTGCAGGTAATCGCACCTTCAATTGATGTTAATAAAACAGCAAATGAAACAATGATACAATCCGGGGAAACAGTAACTTACACCTACAATGTAACCAACACAGGAGATGTTAATTTAACAAACATCGTATTGGTTGATAATACCACATTGGATATAACGAACTGTGTAGAAAGCGTATCTACCGATGGCGTGCTTGAGCCTGGAGAAACTATGATATGCATTAACATAACACAGATATATGTTAATACAACAAATGAGGTTACTGTAAACGGAACGGCACCAAACAACGATATTGTATCAGATACCGACACAGCGTATGTGGGGGTAATCTGAGCCTACGACCCAAATGAATATTTTTTTTCTTTTTTATAATTTTTTATAAAATAATAATAACAGAAATAGAAAATCAAATGCAAATGAAAAGGGTATTTATATTAGTTGTTTTAATGATCGCCATCTCCGGATGTATTCAAGAGCCAGAGGAAAAAGCGATAGAAGAGAAGGAAGAGCCGCCGATGGAGGAAGAAGTGGATTCTTTAGAAAATGAAACCGCTGAACTGGACGATATGATAAATGAATCGATCAATGAGTCCGGGGAATTGGACAAATTAGGGATTGAGGTTGAGGAGGCGATAAATGAATCTGAATCCGAGGGCATGGAGGAGCTATACGCACATCTTGAAGATGTGGATGATACGGCAGAGGTGGATAATACCACGCAGGAGATAGACGAACTTTCCGCTCTAATAGATGAGCTGGATGAATTAGATGATCTGGATGCCGAACTTGCCGATCTTGATGATATAGTACCTGATAGCGAGTTTGCTTAAATTCCCAGCAATTTTTTGAACTCACAGCTCTTGCAGATCTCACCAGAGGTTAATTCCCCGCAAATTTTACAGTAAGCAGGCTTCAGGAATGCTTTAGATTTATACTCCTTTTTCAGTATCGGTATCAACTCATCCATGGTTGATAGGATCTGGAATTTCGAGCCGGGATGTTTGGACTCGATCTCGTCTATGGCATCTCTTATGGTGCCTCTGAATGCATATGCCGAGTAAGGACATCCCGAAAGATGCACATCAAATTTGTTCAGCGCGGAATACAATGCCACCTCCTGCTCCGGGCATTCTCTCAGCGGTTTTATTCTTGGAATGAATTTTTCATCCTTGATTATTCCAATCTCTGATCCGCTGCGAGCAATCCTTTCCAGGTCCCCTCTGATAAAGTTCATTAAAGCGGTTTGCACTTCATCGTCTAAATTATGACCTGTTGCAAGTTTTGTTGCCCCGAGTTCGCGAGCTTTGCGATTTAACAAATCCCTCCTGAAAACTCCGCAATAACTGCAGGGCAGTTTCGGACTTCCGGATTCATGCATTTTCTTTACAATTTCGTCCATATCCGTACCTAACTCGTCCTTAAATGAAAATATGCGGTGCTCTATCCTCAATTGCTTGCAGAGCGATCTCGCAGCATTCCAGGTTCTTCCGGCGATGCCCTCGTCAATGCTTATTGCAAATAACTCTGACTTTGGCGCCCGCTCGGATAATTTTTTCAGGATATGCAGAACGGTCATTGAATCCTTGCCGCCAGATAACGCGACAGCAATTTTATCCGCTGGATCAAGCAATTTACCCCTTCTTATAGTCTTCCTTACTCTATTCTCAAATAATTTTATAAAACAGGGACCGCATAGGAACTGTTTCGAATACTTCAGTTCAACTGCCGCTTTTATTTTTTTACATTTATGGCATTTCATTATTTGTGTTATGGGGTTTATACATACTCTCGATTAAATGCTATCCTGTTCTAATAATAAAGAATTAGAATTAAACTACGCTTTCTCATAAATTCTCCAGAACCCGCCCCCTGTACCCACAACTTCCTTGATAACCCCCCTGATTTCCAATTTTTTAAGAGTTTCGTTTACTTCGGTGTAACTCATCCCCGTTTTTTTCACCAGTTCCGGAACAGTGAAATTATCCATATTCCCAATAGCGGATGATATTTTATCCCCTGGTATATCCTTTCCCTCTTTTTGCAGCTTCGGTTCTTCCTGCTCGACGATTTCCGGCAGCGGCTCCTTCGCTGCTTTAATGATTTCTTCAACCTCTTTTTGCAGCTTCGGTTCTTCCCGCTCGACGATTTCCGGCAGCGGCTCCTTCGCTGCTTTAATGATTTCTTCAATAATTTCCGATTTGTCCTGTTTCTCTATTGATGATTCAAAAATAGAAACTTCGTTTGTCTCCACCATTCCTTCATAACCCTCAAATATGTGGGTAGAGACTTTTTCGTACTCCTTTGCCAATTTCTCCAGATTCTTTAATCTCCGGATCACACCTGGCTTAAATGTTAATAATGAGGTTATTGAAGCTAAATTTCTTTTTGTCAGTGAGATCCCGAAGTGGGTTTCATGCAAAGGGGTATATTCATCCAAGAAATCATATACCCCGTCTGTGTTAATTTGCTCTTTCTTTTGAAGATAATATGGGGGGACCCTGAGCACCGCTAAATTTTTTATCGAATCCTCCGGTACAGCGTCGTTCAGTGTCAGTCGCGCAAATGTTTGCTTAACCATACTTACCGTATCGATTTTCTTATAGCCCCCCAGCGGGATTATATAGTTGGGAAGATTCTTCAGCCTAATACTAAATCTGCCGAGGGTAGCGAAACCGGGCTTTATTATCCCCCCGGAATGGAATGATGTGGCTGATATTATATCCTGAACGTCTATGACGGGGGGATTGGCGCCGTATTTCGAGGGCTGGATTTTCTCGATAATAGTGCCGGCAATTAAATCAACCATCCCGCGAGCAACATACGTATTGTATTTTTTAAATAAAGATTCCATTGCCTTCATATGCCCTATCCTTTCGTTATCAATCAGGATAAAAGAATCCACATAATCAAAAATTTCATTTAAACATCTCCAGGCGTTCCATGCGGGGCGGGAACCCTCCTTTACAGCCGGGAGTATCCCAACAACGA
>MCBC01000030.1 GCA_001723855.1 Candidatus Altarchaeales archaeon WOR_SM1_86-2
GTCTTTGTCCCAATTCGTTCATACATCCTTTCCATTGCCATATACCTCCTTTTTTAATTATACTTTCTGATTATGTTTTAAGTTGGGGGTCATATGGCACTATTCAATTTAGCTCAATTTAAGCCCATTCTCTCGTGCTAATGGGGTCTATAGTACTCCATCGGATCCAGAAAAAATTAAACCTTGGTTATTTCTTGCTCATGTTCTAGTCAAAGAAATTCCAAAATCACAAGAGCAAATGAATAAATGGTATTATTCGGTGACAGGAGAAAAAACTAATTTCACGACTAAAGATCCATATACGGAAATCGTTTAATAAAATACAATGAAGTCAAAATATCTTGGTTTGGGGAGATTAGCAATCATAATTGCCACAGTTGTTCTTATTAGTGGTTGTATTCAACAAAAACAAGAAACTGTTACCTGTGATCCACCTTATATCAAAGTTGGAACAACTTGCTGTTTAGATCAAAATTCAAATAACATTTGTGATAAAGATGAACCTGCTTCAAAAAGCGATAAGGATACCGCAAAACGAAAGATGCCAGATTCTTTAAAATATTGTCTGGAACAATACGTTTATGGAAAAGAAGGTAATTGGGAGGATTCAGCATATGAGCATTGTGAACTTTTATTACCCTATAATTGTTTTTTGGTGAATCAAAAGGAAATACTTTTGGAGTTCTTTGCCTTACTTCAGAAAAGGATTCAGAACAATTAGATGGATGTATAAAAGAACACGTTTGGGGATGTTCAACAGATGCTGATTGTATTAATAAATCAAATATGTATTGCTGGATGTATTTAGATCCAGATTGCGTATTTGGTGATTTAGGAACGTATTGTCTTATCGAATCTGTAGGCTAAAGCTGACAGTTTTTTATTTAATTTTTCCAATAATATAAAAATCATACGCAAAAATGGCTGAAGAAAATAAAAAAGGACTGAAAAAGGAAAGGATTATAGGAATTGACCTGGGAACGTCAAACTCTGCGGCATCTGTTATGATGGGTGGCAGACCAACGATAATCCCAAGTGCCGAGGGCACCACTCTCTACGGAAAGGCGTTTCCGAGTTATGTGGCTTTCACGAAAGACGGTCAAAGACTGGTGGGGGAGCCGGCAAGAAGGCAGGCGGTAACTAACCCGGAAGGAACGGTTTTCGCGGCAAAAAGGAAAATTGGAACCGGGCACAAATACAGTATTCACGGAAAAGAGTACACTCCGCAGCAGATTTCCGCATTTATCCTGCAGAAGATAAAGGAGGACGCAGAGGAGTTCCTCGGAGAGAGGATAAAAAAGGCTGTAATAACCGTGCCGGCATACTTCAATGACAACCAACGACAAGCCACCAAGGATGCGGGGGAAATTGCCGGTCTCCAGGTCGTTAGGTTGGTCAACGAGCCGACTGCGGCTTCAATGGCTTATGGTATAGACCGCTTGGAAAAGGAACACGAAATTCTGGTTTTTGACTTCGGCGGAGGGACACTTGATGTTACGATAATGGAATTCGGAGGCGGTGTTTTTGAGGTCAGGGGAACCGACGGTGACACCCAATTAGGCGGGACTGACATGGACAACGCGCTAATTGATTATGTTGCAGGGGAGTTCAAAAGGAAAGAAGGTGTTGACCTACGCGATGATAAGAAGGCACTGATCCGTTTGAAAGAAGCGGTAGAAAAAGCAAAAATTGAACTTTCTACGACCATGTCCACGGATATAAACCTGCCGTACATCTACGAGCAGAAGAACCTGCAGATGGAGATAACAAGGGCAAAACTTGAACAGCTGGTAATGCCGATAATCGATAAATGCAAGGGGCCGATAGATAGAGCGATTAAGAAGGCAAAGATGAATAGGGAGGATATAACGAAGATTATCCTGGTCGGCGGCCCGACAAGAATGCCGGTCGTTCAGAAATTTGTCGGGGATTATATTGGCAAGAAGATAGAACGCGGCGTTGACCCGATGGAATGCGTAGCCTCCGGGGCTGCCATCCAGGGAGGTATTCTTGCAGGCGAGGTAAAGGACATCGTGCTTTTGGATGTGACCCCCCTGACCCTTGCGATTGAAACCCTTGGCGGGGTTGCAACGCCGCTTATTGAAGCAAATACGACCATACCGACCAAAAAATCACAGATATTCTCAACTGCCGCGGATATGCAGACCGCTGTTACGATAAATGTTGTTCAGGGTGAGCGTCCGATAGCAAAAGATAATACATCCCTGGGAACATTCAATCTGGTTGGAATTCCGCCGGCTCCGAGAGGAATTCCGCAGATAGAGGTGAAATTTGATATTGACGCGAACGGCATACTGAATGTGAAAGCAAAAGACCTCGGAACAGGAAAAGAGCAGGGAATAACCATAACCGCTTCAACCAAATTGAGCAATGACGAAATTGAAAAGATGAGAGAAGAAGCCGAGAAATTTGAGGACGCAGACAAAAAGAAGAAGGAAGAAGTGGAGGTAAAAAATGAGGCTGATTCAATGGTCTACACAGCTGAAAAGACCCTGAGCGAACTGGGTGATAAAATAGGTGCGGATTCAAAGAAAAAAGTTGAGGATGCGTCAAAGGAACTCAAGGACGCTTTAAGCGGGGATGACATTGCGAAGATAAAGGAAAAGACCGATACCCTTAGAAATGCACTCCAGGAGGTCGGTCAGGTAATTTACCAGCAGGCTCAGGCGCAGCAACCGCCGCCGGAGGAAGAAGCAAAAGAAGAGAAGGGCGAAAAAGTTGTTGATGCTGAATATACCGAGGAGAAAGAGGGGAGTAAATAGGTTTTATACCTTAACTCCCCAATTTTATTAGGGCCATATTTCAGTACGGTGAAGGCATAGCGATTGTATATATCCAATAACTAATTCAGGGGGGTCAGGATTTTATATTTATTTTTTAAATTTATTTTTAAATTTACTCGCAGACAGTGTATGTAGAGTAGGATAAGTAAAATGTCGAAAGCAGAAAAAAAGGATAAAGTTCAGCAGCTCAAAGAACAGCTGCAGGAGCAGAAGGGGCTTGCTGAGAAGTATCTTGAGCAGCTGCGGTATCTTCAGGCGGATTTTGAAAACTACAGGAGGATAACGGAAAAACAAAAAATTGAGATTGTAAAGCGCGCAAATGAGCATCTTATCTCACATCTTCTCACGGTGCTTGATGATTTTGATGAAGTTATCGCAAAATCAAAGGATGAAGGCGTTAAATCGGTTCACAAAAAGTTCACAAAGGTTCTGGCGGGTGCCGGACTGAAACCAATAGATGCGGAGGGCAAATTTGACCATTACTACCATGAGGCGATAGCCAGCGAAAAATCAAAAAAAGAGGAGGGAACAATACTTGAGGTGCTCCAGAAGGGCTACATGCTTAACGACAGGGTGATCCGGCACTCTAAGGTTAAGGTTTCGGGGTGAATAAGAAACCGGATTTTACGGATTAAAAATTTGATGGAATTATCCGCTGCATTTTCTGAAACAAAAAAGAAATTGTTGATTTTTCTCAAAAATGCTAAAACTCCTTTTTGAAAACGAAATATAAATCGACCTTCAGAGAATGTATTTTTATTAAAAATTAAAATAGATTTAATATGAACAAGCAAATTTTAATCCTGTTGGGGTTGATAGTTGTAGTGGTGGGTTTAATTTCAGGGTATATTCTTGGTAATGAAAATCAAAGGGATTTTGCAGCCCAGAATTTTAACTCAAGCATACATCCCGATGAGAAAATTGCATCCGGTTTATTCTCCGCACATACTGATGCGCCTGGTGACGCCCCAAAATACCCGGGCGAATGTGATGATAACGACCCCTGCACGAGAGATTTCTGTAATGATTCCACGGGTTTCAGATGCAAGTACTTAGTAATAACCCCCTGCTGCGGCAACGAGGTATGTGAGGGTGGAGAAAACTATAGTTCTTGCTCTATTGATTGCAAAAAAATGAATAAAACCGAAAATGTGACAGAGAACCATGTAGAAGAAGAAACAGCCATATCCAATGCAGCGTCAAAAACAACAGAATGCATGTATGTCGGAAGCGAAAGCAGCGATAAATACCATCTCCCTGACTGCACTTACGCAGGGAAAATCAAAGCTGAAAACCTTATTTGTTTTTCAAGCAAGGAGGAGGCTGAATCGACGGGCTATGAGCCCTGCGGGGCTTGCAAACCATCTGATACGATAATGGCGGAATGCATGTATGTCGGAAGCATTGGAGGGGCGAAATATCATTATCCAAATTGCACTCATGCAAATAGGATTAATCAGGATAACAAAATCTGTTTTTCAAGTAAGGAGGATGCTGAATCGACGGGCTATGAGCCCTGCAGCGTCTGCATAACATCTGCTGAAACCTCCGCATCAGATACATCGTCTGCTGAGGAACCCGAGGATACGGCATCCGATACAACTTCCGACGAGACAGGATGCATGTATGTCGGAAGCGAAAACAGCGATAAATACCATCTCCCTGACTGCGCTTACGCAGGGAAAATCAAAGCTGAAAACCTTATTTGTTTTTCAAGCAAGGAAGAGGCTGAGCAGCAAGGTTATGTACCCTGCGGGACATGCAAGCCGTCTTAAATCACATGTTTTTCAATCGTTCGATTGCCTCTATGAGCCTTTCCCTGGGCTGTGTAAGTGCCAGTCTCACATAACCTTCGCCGTGTTGCCCAAAGCCAACACCAGGGGTCATCACTATGCCTGTTTTATCCAGAACGTCTTTGCAGAATTCAATCGACGACCTGTCATCCGGAACTTTAAACCACAGGTAAAAGGTTGCCTTTGGTTTCCTGACACCCCAGCCAAGTTCTCGCAGACCCGAAACCATCAGATCCCTCCTTTCTTCAAATATTTTAATATTTCGCTTTGCCTCATCCTGCGGGCCGTTAAGCGCTTCAATCCCGGCATACTGAACCGCCTGGAATGCGCCGGAGTCAACATTCTCCTTAACCTTCCCCAGCCCGGCAATAACCCCTGCATTACCTGAAGCAAACCCGATCCTCCAGCCGGTCATATTATATGTCTTGGAGAGTGAATGAAATTCCATGCCAACCTCTTTCGCCCCCTCCGCCTCCAGAAATGAAGGTGCTTTGTAGCCGTCAAAAGTCATCTCCGAGTAGGGGTTATCATGGCACACCACTATCTCGTTATCTTTTGCAAAATCAACGACTTCCTTAAAAAATTCCCTTGATGCGGTGGAAGCGGTCGGGGCATTCGGGTAATTCAGGAACATCATTTTTGCTTTCCTTGCCGCATCTTTGGGTATCTCATCCAAATCCGGCTTAAACTCATTTTCCTCTAACAGGGGCATCGCGTAGGGGACGCCGTCTGCAAGCGTGGTTCCGATAGAATAAACGGGATACGCGGGGTCTGGAACTAAAACAACATCGCCCGGGTTAACAAACGCCAACGGTATATGGGCGATACCCTCCTTTGAGCCAATAAGCGCAACCACCTCGTTCTCAGGATTTAAGGAAACCCCAAAACGCTTTTTATACCACCCAGAAACTGCTTCCCTGAACTTTAACATCCCGGTGTATGAAGGATAGCGGTGGTTTTCCGGATTTTGAGACGCCTTATTTAACGCATCAATAATGTTCTTTGGCGTGGGAAGGTCTGGATCTCCGATGCCCAGGCTTATAACATCAACTCCAGATGCTTTTTTCTCTGCTATCTGCCGGTCTATATCTGCAAACAAATATCCCGGAATTTTATTGATGCGCCCCGAGTAAGTGATTTCCATATTATTTTTTCTTTTTTACAAAAATAAATATAAAAAATAACCTTCTTAAAGGTTGATCATCAAAATGAATGGGGGGTAAACCTCCATGCCTTACCCAACAATATTTAGATTGAGCAGGAAAAAATCATATACTTTATAATACAATTAAAAATTAAATTAAAATGAAGGATGTGATGACAGAAATGATAGGTGCAGTACTTATAATCACTATAGTTATCGGAATTATCATTCTGGGGGATTACCTCCCAGACAACCGTTTTGATGCGGTTGACACCGTTTCTAAGTGGTTTTCAAGCGAAGAAACCCAAGAAACCACAATCCCTCCAGAAGTACACACAGGCCCGAATAACGCAAATATCACAGTTGAACCAAATTCAACACCCAATACCCCTGCTGCTGAACCTAATGGAACAGTAGTGGGGGATCTTAATCAAACCCTGGAGGATAAAATAACAAGTATCCCTGTTGTTTGCGGCTCTGTTCACTGGGAAAATAAAACTGAAGAAGAACTAAATTATTTATGTAAAAAAATTGTTCATACAATGCAGAATAAGACAGACCTCAATCTAACTGGTTATGAATTTGACCTAACAAACTTAGGTGTATTAGAAGGTAACTATAATTATACAGAACCATTTCAGATAAAAGAAAATTGTGGGATAGCTATTGAACTAGATTCTGATAAATTTAAACCAAATTCAGGTGGTATACATGGATTAGGTGGACAGTGGTGGATGAGGATTTATGTTGGTGATAGATCAGAAGATAGTATTTTATGGGTAGCAATGAATGAATTTGGTGAGTCTCCCTTAGATGATCATAACATAAATGGGACTAATTATGAATGTGAGGGAGTAGATCATATTTCAGTTATGAATCCAAATTGTGTGAGTGAAAGAATAATGACCTTTAATCCAAAAGAAAAAGAAGTAATGGAAAATGCAATAAAATCATTGGCAGAATACTCAAAAAAGTGTAGATAATCTTTTAAATAAAGGAATTTAATTACTTTTTATGGAAAACCAAAAAGTTTTAGTAGCTCTCCTGATTTTAGTTATTGTGTGTGCTGGTATATATTATTACTTCTTTTATGAAACCCCAAATGAACAAAAATATAAACAAGCATTAGAATTAGCAGAAACTGATCCACTTAAAGTAATAGAAATATATGGGGGTCACTGACTTTCTTTTATCAATTCATCATATAATTTTTCACTCATCCAGAATCCCTTGGATCGTAAGTCATCCACAACATTTCTTAAATCATCAATCCTTCCAGTTTTGTATGCCCTCTCAAGTATGCCGAGAGTTCCCATAACCTTCATCCCTTGGCCTTTTGCGACAATTCTTGCGGCAAGATCATCAATTAATATCACCTCTGGTTTAATCTCTTCTGCGAGCACTATCGCTTCCGATTCACCCACATCTAAAAAAATTCTCAAAAAGTTCTTCAACCCAAGATTTTTAATTGTCTTGGTTTTTATCCACTCTGCCGTATCTATTTCCACCGCCCCGGATTGGTCCGCCCCTTGAATGACCACCTCATCATAAACAGCATCCGGGATGAAAACCATATCAAAAAATTCTCTGATCAGAGATAATTTATTAACCTTTGCGAGATTGATTAAAGGACTTGAATCACTGACTGCGATCATTTTCCAAGTTTTTTCCAGGTTTTCCTATCCTCTTCCAACTCTTCCACATCATAGTTCAACGGTACCCCTCTGTCTTTGAGTATGCCGAGCATCTCATTCTTTGTTATACCCAGAAGTTCTGCAGCTTTTCCCATAGATACAATCCCCTCTCTATACATCTCTAATGCGAATGCTGTCTTAACCAGCCACGATAATTCCCTCTTTTTCGTTCTGCACGCAAATAATACTGACTCTGGAAGGTCAATCGTTGTATGAATTGTTTTCATTTTTCCATTTGAATTTTATAAATTATTGTTCATTTAAAAATAAATACAACAAAGAATCATCTGTCAAAGAATCTCAGTATCTTCGTTAAATCCTTCTCCATAACAACTTCATCCGCATAATCTACGATATCCTCGTGTTTGGGGTTAAAAGCGATGCTGAATCCGGCGAGTTTGAACATTGGTATGTCGTTTATGTAGTCACCAACCGCTGCACATTCCTTTAAATCCACCCCTTCGTCTTCTGCTACCTGCCTGAGTATTTTGCCTTTATCGTTGAAACCAACCGACTGGCTGATCCCGGTGACTTTACCGCCGTTAACCTTAAGCGCATTCCCTATCGCATAATGAAATCCATAATTGTCCTTGATCCTGTCTGCAAGCAGTTTAAGTCCCCCGCTTATTATCGCCAATATGTAATTCTCCCCGAGTTTCGGGATCGCATAAGAGGCGCCCTTCATGGGCGGGATTTCATCAAGAATCTCCTTTATCCTATCAATGCTTCTGCCCTTCCACAATTCAACATCCATTAACGCCCACTCGTCAAAGGTTATCTCGCCCCTATAGAACAATTTTTCGTGGGGTTTTGCGGCATTTGCGGTCCCTAAACCGTTATGCACTTCCTTCCAGCCCCCCTTGCTGTCAACCAGAACCCCGTCCAGATCAAACGCGATAAGTTTTATTTTTTTATTCACTTTTATAAAACTATAACAATTAGAAAAATAAAATGAAGGAGTTATGGGTCCGGGCAAATCAGGATTTAGCATGGGATGAAAGGAAGAGGCTGGTTACAGGAGCATTAGAGAGCGGAGCGGACGCAGTCCTGGTCAAAAAAGGGGAGGTTGAGAAGGTCAAAGAGCTGGGAAAGATTAATGTTGCAGCAGATGATAGTGATGCGGACATTTTTATTTTTCACGATATCCCTGATCTTAAAAAAATAAAGGATAAAAAAACGGCATTTTACAATGAAATCAGGAATAAGGAGGATGAGGAGGAAATTGCCAAAGCGGGGAAGAATGCTGATTATGTTGTTGTTTCGACATCTGACTGGACCGTTATCCCGCTTGAGAATTTGATCGCTGAACTGCAGGGTAAGGCAAAGATTATCGTGGAGGTAAGTACGAAAAATGAGGCTGAGGTCGCGCTTCAAACTTTGGAGGTCGGGGTGGACGGTGTTTTGGTTAATGTTGCTCCAAAAAATGCGGGTGAGATTAAAAAGGTAAAGGAATGTATCGAGGAGATCTCAACAGAAAAATTGAATTTGATTCCCGTGAAGATTACAAAGATAAAGCAGGTTGGTATGGGAGACAGGGTCTGCATCGATACATGTTCCATGTTTGATATCGGAGAGGGAATGTTAATCGGCTCGGCATCAAACGGACTTTTTTTAGTTCACTCAGAAACCATTGAAACCCCGTATGTTGCGACGCGTCCTTTCAGGGTTAACGCCGGAGCGGTGCATTCTTATGTTAGAGTTATTGATGGGAAAACCCGCTACTTAAGTGAAATTGAAGCAGGCGATGAAGTGCTTGGAGTTGACTGGAGGGGAAAGACAAGAAGATTAATAACCGGGAGATCGAAAATAGAGAAGCGCCCGTTGATGCTAATTGAAGCAGACGCGAATGGTAAGAAGATAAAGATACTTCTGCAGAATGCTGAAACCATAAGGCTTACGGACAAGGAAGGGAAGGCAATTTCTGTTGCTGAGTTGAAGGAGGGGGATGAAGTTCTGGCTTATGTTGAAGAAAAGGGAAGGCACTTCGGGATCAGCGTGGAGGAGAGCATCGAGGAGAAGTGAATTAAGGATTCAACAATCCTTTATTTTTAATTCAAACTCTTTAAAACTTTTTGAATTTCTGAAATGCATCAATTCATTTCTTTCAGCAATTCGCTTTCCTTCGGCAGTTTTATTGTAACGGAAATTCTTATCTTTTCTTTTCTTTCTCTCGGCGGTTTCAATCCAAGAAACAGGATCAATTACTTCATCAGGATTTCTATTTCTTATATCCTTCAAGATATTCGGATAACATCCCAAAAGCCATGCTTCTATATTTTGTGTTGCGAAATGCAAAATAATCTTTTTATTTTTTGCATCCGGTTTCTTTTTTAAACCATCAGTTTTGGATTTAAATTTGTTTTCCCATTTCTTTGAATTATCATAATCCACAAAGATGATCTTTTCTAAATGAGCGTATATGCCGTTTTTGTTTCTAGGACGCGGTGGCAAAACAATATATGCATCAGTATCTAACTTTCTCAATATTTCCGATACGATTTTTCTATCACTTTCACCTTCAACTGCAATTCCTATATCAGTCATTTTTTAACTCATCGCTGTGATAACTTTCGCACAGAGTCATCCCGCACTCAATTAAAGATTCATTCAATTTTTTTGGATTTTTGACTCTTCTTGCATTCGTCTCCCCATTTTCCTTTTCAAGTATTATCAAATCTTCAGGATCACACCAATCAACGAAATA
>MCBC01000031.1 GCA_001723855.1 Candidatus Altarchaeales archaeon WOR_SM1_86-2
ATGGAAGTATGGCTACCCAAAAAAAGAAAGTTATTTAACTTGGATTTTTTTGGGTGATGTAGCATCAGCTGTTCGTTTTTATCCTTTTTTCTCGTGCTAATGGGTTTGAATATTTGCCTCTTAAAATGGTGTGACAGAGAAGGATTTAGAAAATGGCAAATGGGGAGGATACCAAAAAGCAATTTTTCGATTTCTGCGGAGATCGCCATTAAAATAAGATTTAATGAAAGAATTTAACCCTCAAAATGTTCTAAAAAAGTTAAATAGATTCCGTATTTATCAGATGCTAAATTAATATATTATGAATTTCACGCGATTTTTGAACACGACCAAAATTTTTTCTTGTTTTTTCTTTTTATTTTAAAATCCAAAAGGTAATATAATTTTATAGACATCTATGCCCTGGTAGTGTAGTGGCCAATCATCCCAGCCTGTCGAGCTGGGGACCCGGATTCGAATTCCGGCCAGGGCGCTAGCAATATTTTAGAATGGATTTAGAAAAAAGGGGGTTGGGCGAAGTTTGCTCAAAAGAATACGATGGGGAGCGGTATTTGGACTTTTAGCGCTAATAGAGTTAATGATTATTATTGTTTTGTTGATGCCGCATTTAGGCGATGGCTGCGATGCCGACAAGGATATATGCATACTAAGATCATGGGTTGAGCCCAGTAAAATCAACACAGGAGATGAGAGCACCCTGTTTGTTGAAGTAAAAAATGTCGGGGACAAAGACATTACTGTAAATGTATCCGTAAAATCCCGTAAGGGTGTGGTGTTTATAAACAGCGCTTTAGAGACCAACGATAGTAAAGGTTACAGTTCTATAGCTCCGGGAGGAACCAGAATACTTGACTTTCGGATAAAAGCAGCCGATGATGCACATGAAGGAAGGTATTTGTTTGATATAGAGGTAAAAGAGGGGTCAGCCGCAGTAAAAGATACTGCTTATATCACGATTGCGAAGAAGAAATGAAGAACCTACGTTGAATAACTCAAAATAACATCCAGTATTCTCTTCAACTCATCTTCATTGAACCCAGCCCTTGGCGCATAATTCTCGATGAAATCACATAGCTCATCAACTCTTAGGACCGTTACTGTTGGGTTATTTATATCCAATTTGACATCAGGGCGAGTAAACACGATCAATCCGGTAATCCATATATGGGGGGATCTGCGATTAAAAATCTCATTCTTGTGTTTCAGTATAAGGTCTTTTAAAACCTTGGCATTCCTCTTTACCTGAGTGCTGGGACTTCCTATTTTTATATCATAGGGTGTTCCTCCTCTGCCGATTTTCCTTCTGCCCCACTCATCGCCATCACAGACTACCTCTCCGGAAACATTTTTTGTTTCTATCACAAAGATTCCATTCTTGCCAAGCACTATGTGATCCGTGTCGCCCCTGTTTGGAGGCACAACAGCACCATTTACCAGATAATAATCGTCGCTCATTTTTTTTAGCGCATCAGCCACCATATCCTCGCCCTCTCCGCCAGAAACCCATGTGGAGTACTGCCTGTATGTAAAAACCCCCAAAACATAAGAGAGAGGGATTATAATCAGTGCGATTATTGTATAGGGGGAGCGAAAACCAAATGTGGCGTGCAATTTAAGTCCTAAGATGTACACGACAAACCCCAAAATAAGAAGCATAATGAATATCGCTATCCAGCTTATCCTCAGGTGTATGTTCCGCCACAAATACCTTGAGAGTTTTTTCTCTTTCAGAACACGCATTTTTATTTATATTTTTTATTAATATAATGGGAGCCTTAAAATAAGAATGTCTTTAAAATGCCGGACGCAGATAATTTGATCAACCAGTTACAAGAAAGAGCCCGCAAAAAAGCAAGGGATAGCGAGAAAAGAGATATAGAAGAAAGGGCAATGGAGTATTTCAACGATAAAGTTGGTTATGGTGTGAAAAAAAATGTTGGCGTGCATACTAAGAAACAGTTTGGAGAAAGTATGAGGGGTCTTATCAGAGAGGAATTATTAAACCGCGGGGTTGAACAAATCCAACGATCGATCTCAGACGGAACAATCAAGTATATCGAAGAGTGCGTATCGAAACAACTTGATGAAAAAAGCGAAGAGTATATGCAAAAAGAAACAAAAGACCAGATACTCAGGATAGCAAGGGGGTTGGATATCTATGGGAGATAGTTTTCAAGATTCCGGGTAAATATCTTGCTATTATCGAAAAGGGAAAACAACAGTCGCTCCCTTCCCGACCCACCCACAGTAATTCAATTCTCCCTGCTTCAGGCGTAATTATGGCGTTGATATTCTGCCTTCCGGCAGTGATTAAAAAGAGATGTTTTCTTTGCATATTAAATGTTTTGAAATTTCCTTGCCAAAAAAACACGAAAATGTTTGATAGGGACTAAGATCGGGCTTTTTATTGTATTGAAAACTATATAGTTTTCAATGCTAAAATGCTCAAAATCACTTCGTGATTTTGGCACACAAAATTCCCCATTGGAATTTTGCATGAATTTGCACTGCAAATTTTTTATTGTTATATAAACTATATGTTTGTTAAGCGCATTAGGGGTTGGAGCGGAGCGGAAACCCCTATATTCGCTATGATGATCAACCTTTCAGAAGGTTGTTTTTATTGATTTACATGGGTATTATGGTTTATATTACGACCGAATTAAATTTATAAAGTGAAAGTATGTCTATACCTCGAGCTTGAAGATAAATTTAAAGTTGCTGGAATTGGTTCCGCGATAAAAAATCAAAGGAGAGCGCTTGACTTGAACGGGGTTGAGCACACATCAAATCCAAAAGATAAGTTTGACATCATACATATAAACACCATAGGTCCCAAATCGTTATATCATGCAAAAAGGGCTCATCTTAAGGGTAAGAAAGTTGTATTACATGCACATACAACTGCCGAAGACTTCAGCGACAGCTTTTTTTTAAGCACCAAACTTTATCATCCGCTGCGAAAATATCTCTCGTTTTATTACAATTGCGGCGATATTGTGTTGGTTCCGTCCGGATATACGAAGCAGATATTGTTGAGTTATGGCATAAAGAAACCGATAAAGGTCATAAGTAACGGCATTGAGATAGAAAAGTTCGGTAATATGGGGGATAAGAGAAATGTTTATAGAGAAAAATACGGTCTGCGTAACACAGTAGTTTTTTCGGTCGGGTTAGTACTTCCAAGAAAAGGGATCCCGACATTTATTGATACTGCAGAGCACTTTGACAACAAATTTGTGTGGTTTGGAAAGATCTATAGAAAACTGTTATCCAGGAAGTTTATCAAGTTGATAGATAATCCCCCGGGCAATGTGCTCTTTACAAACTATGTTAACGATATCACCGCAGCATATGCCAGCGGAGATATCTTTTTCTTCCCTACCAGAAATGAGAACCAGGGTATTGTCATCCTGGAAGCGATGGCTGCAAAAAAACCCATGGTCTTAAGGGATATTCCTGTTTTTGACTGGCTTACTCACGAAAAGAATTGCTTAAAATCTCAAAACAGGGAGGGTTTTGTTGAGCAATTACAGGCATTAATGAATGACGAGCGGCTGCAGAAGAAATTGGTTCAAAACGCATACCGGGATGTCCGGGATCACAGCCTTGAGAAGGTCGGGGGGAGATTGAAAGGCGTGTATGAAGAAATATTGTCTTTTTAATATGTATTAGAAAGTATATACCTTCTAATAATACATAAAAATTTCCAAAGGAAATTTTTCTTGTTTAGTTTTTATTTTTATAAAGGAAATAATATAAGGAATTGAAATGGAAGATGTAAGAAATGACATAAAGGTCGGGGATGCTATGACATCAGGTATTATAAACGTTAAACCGGATGATGCCGTGCAGACGGTGGCGAAGGTTATGAAGGAAAGCGATATTGACTCGGTGATTGTTATGGACAAAGGCACAGGTGTTGGGATTATAACAGAGAGGGATATTATCTGGAAAATTGTTGCAGAGAGGAGGGATCCGGAGAAGGCCAGAGCAAAAGACATAATGGCCTCTTCGCTGATCACTATATCCCCCGGCGATTCGATAGAATATGCTGCCCAGATGATGCGGGACAATAAGGTCAGGAGACTGCCCGTTGTCAGCGGAAAGAAAGATTTGATGATTATAGGCATAATAACGGAGGATGACATCATCAGGATGGAGCCCGGATTACATAAGTTGATAGAGGAGTATAGTAAATGGGATATTTCTAACTTAACGATTGACGAAGGAACCTTATCCGGAATATGTGAGATATGCGGGAATTATTCTGATGATTTGAAGTCGGTTGAAGGAAGGATGCGATGCGAGGATTGCATCGATTTCGAGAGCGAATTATAAGTTCTTTGCGCATTCTAAGTCTGAATCCATGTGTTTATAAAATTTTAAAAAAATAAAATGAAAGAGGAAGTAAGATTAATTGGTGAAAACGGTTTAAGATTGGACGGCAGAAAAGTTGATGAATTGCGCCCAATAAAAATGGAGGTCGGGGTTCTTAAGAGAGCGGAAGGTTCAGCATATCTTGAGTGGGGTAAGAATAAGGTGATTGTGGCGGTTTATGGACCGAGAGAAGCGCATCCGATGCGTATTCGCGACCCTACAAAGGCAATAATCAGATGCTATTACAACATGGCCGCTTTCTCCGTAGAGGATAGAAAACGCCCGGGGCCGGACAGAAGATCGGTTGAGATCTCAAAGGTTATCAGCGATGCCTTTGAATCCGTGGTTTTGACAGAGAAGTATCCCAATTCTGCAATAGATGTGTTTATTGAAATCTTACAGGCAGATGCCGGAACACGGTGTGCTGGATTAACATGCGCGACTTTAGCGTTGGTTGACGCGGGCATACCAATGAAAGATCTCATTGCCGCTTGCGCCGCAGGGAAAGTTGATGGAGAAATAGTTCTTGATTTGATGAAGGATGAGGATAATTTAGGGGAAGCGGATCTGCCGGTTGCGGCATCTCCAAGAAATAATGAAATCTCACTTCTGCAATTGGATGGAAATCTTACAAAAGAGGAATTTAATAAAGCATTGGAATTGGCAACAAAAGGAGTTTTAGAAATTTGTGAAATGCAGAAAGAAGCATTGATGAAAAAATATAAAAAATGAATGTTGAAGCATGTTTGAAGAGGGATTATGTTAGGATATTGGCAAATAATAACGAAAGAGCGGATTCGAGAAAGTTTGACGAGCACAGGCAAATAGAAATACAGAAATCATATGTTTCTGACAAGGCTGAAGGATCAGCGTTGGTAAAACTGGGCAACACATCTGTTCTTGTCGGAATAAAGATGGATACGGGAGAACCGTTTCCAGATCGCCCGCAAGAAGGGGTTATGATGGTAACTGCGGAATTAAGACCTGGCGCATCCCCTTATTTTGAAACCGGTCCTCCGAGAGAAGAGGCGGTTGAACTTGCAAGGGTGGTTGACAGGGGCATTCGCGAGTCTAAGGCAATTGATTTAGGTAAGTTATTTATCGAAGAGGGCAAGGTCTGGATGGCTTTTATTGACATTCACGTCCTGGACGACGGGGGCAATCTGATAGATACTGCAGGGATAGCTGCGATAACTGCTTTATTGAATTCGAGAATGCCAAAGTATGAAGACGGTGTTGTTGTAAGGGGGGAATGGAACGGGAAACTGCCTGTCTCAAGAACCCCCATACCGTGCACATTCGTGAAAATCGGGGATAAGATACTGCTGGACCCGACAACGGACGAGGAATATGCAATGGATGCCCGCCTGACCATCGCAACAACAGATACTCTAAATGCCATGCAGAAGGGGGGAACGGGAACATTCACAAAGAATGAAATACAGCGTATGGTGGATATGGCATTTGAGAAGGGCGGTGAAATAAGGAAACTTGTTGAATGAAAAGTCACTCGATAACACTCCCGACAAACTTCTTGCCTGAAACCGCATCCCTCATATTCTCAAGGTCCCTGCCGTCAAGAACACAGGTCCTTATCCTGGATCTTTTCATCACTTTTGCCGCGACAAGGTCAATAATAGTTGATCTGCCGGCGGTCGCTTCACCCCTTCCGACAATCTCTATCAATTCATCAAAGTTCAATCTTTCAATCTTCTCCGCACCAGGATCTTTTTTCGGATCCGCCGTATAAACGCCGTCTATGGATGTGGCATTTATCAGCAGGTCTGCTCCAGTATATTCCGCAAGCATCGCTGCTACTCCGTCAGTTGTGTGCCCGGGATGCGTGCCGCCCATAACAGCCGCCCCGTGATGACCCATCTCTCTTGCGGCACCCTCTATTGTCAAAGCGGGTTTTTTATTTACCCTTACCCCGATCCCGTGAAGTGATGCTGTCAGCAGCATGGCATTCAACCTGCTCGCCTCTATACCGATTAAATCGGAAAAGAACTCCGATGCTCCAAAGCTTCGAGATACCGAAATATAATCTCTCGCGATCCTGCCTCCCCCCACAACTATTCCAACGGAATGCCTTTCAGACAACTCTTTTACAAATCCTGAGAACCTTTTGATATATTCAACATCCAGGTTCAGGGGGGCGATAATCGACCCTCCAATCGAGATCACAATTTTCATTTTTATTGTAATATAAATTATATGCTTATTAAGTGCATTAGGGGTTGGAACGAAGTGGAAATATACAAAACACTATGTGTTTTGTATGTGTAAGACACGAAGTGTCTTAAACACCCCTATATTCGCTATGATGATCAACCTTTCAGAAGGTTGTTTTTATTACTTATGGTTTTTGTTTATAAAAATTTCTTCTATTTTTTAAGTTTATACAAACCATAGACAATCACGGCAAATACCGCGATTATGCCTAAAACCATCATAACTATGCCGGTTACAGCCGTAAGCGTTAGCGTATCAAAGCGCTGCGCACTCCAATCTGGTGATGTTAATAACGAAAATATTCCAATGAAGAACAGCATTATGCAAAGTGCTGCACCCAGGATAATTTTAGTTAAAGGTTTAACCATTTTTTTGCTATCTGGTATGCCAGAACCGCCGCCCCATAACCATTATCTATATTCACAACCGCCACCGGGGCGCAGGAGTTCAGCATTGTGTTTAATGCCGCAGTTCCGCCTTTCCCAACCCCGTATCCGACAGATGTCGGGACCCCTATGACCGGAACATCCACCAACCCGGCGATAACGGAAGGCAGCGCTCCTTCCATGCCGGCAATCGCAATTATTGCAGAAACCCCTTCCTTGTTCATTTTTTCAATCGCGGGAAACACTCTGTGAATGCCGGCAATTCCAACATCATAATCCGAAATAACCTCGCACCCCAGCTCCTCCGCAATGGTTTTTGCCTCCTCTGCCACGGGAACATCCGAAGTCCCGGCCGTTACTATGCCAATTTTTCCGGCCCGTTCAACACTGAAATCCCTTTTCTTTATCACCAGCGTCCTCCCTTTTTTATTATAATTTATTTTAAAATCCCCCTCGTAATTATCCCGGATTTTATCTGCCCTGCCCTCATCAATGCGGGTTATTATTACCCTGGGGGACTGCAAAAGAAAATGCTCCACTATTTCCGTCAGATCCTCAATGCTTTTGCTCTCACCGAAAACAACCTCCGGGATGCCGCATCTTCTCTCCCTTCCTAAATCCGGTTTTACTATCATTGTATTTTATTTCTAAATTTCAAAATAAATAAATAACAGAATGGAAACCAAAACAATAAATTGGGCGAAATCCTGCCAGAACGATGACGGCGGGTTTGGAAATGCTCCTGCGTTCAGTTCAACGATGGATTATACGGTTGCGGGACTGGCGGTTCTGGCGGAGTTTAATTCCCGCCCGGATGATGTTAAAGGATGCATCGAGTGGGTTAAGTCCTGCCAAAATGATGACGGCGGCTTTGGAAGAACCCCTGATGATGAAATATCTTATACTGACTATACATGCTCGGCTTTAGCAGCCCTTTACCTGCTTGGTTTATATCCCCAAAAGATAAGCGAATGCATGGGGTTTATCAAATCATGCGAGAACGATGACGGGGGATATGCAAGAACCCCGGGTGCCCCGTCGGACATGGATTCAACCGCAAGCGCCGTCTCTTCATTAAACATGCTCGGTGAAAAGCCCCATCATCCACAGGATGCTGTCCGGTATGTGGGATCATTAAGAACTCCCTGGGGGTACAGATCAAGTGCATGCGGTGATGCGAATGTTGAATACTCCGCGCTGGCATTAACCATACTTGAGGTGTGCGGCGCGGGTGTTGTGGACAGGGACCTGGCTGAATTTGCAAAATCCTGCCAGAACGATGACGGCGGCTTCGGGGAGCTGCCGGATCGCCCGTCAAATATTGACTACAGCTACAGCGCGCTGGAGATACTGCAGAAGGCGGGCGTGAAACCCCTAGAATTTGAAAAATGCATAGAATTCGTCAACGCCTGCAAAAATGAAGACGGCGGCTTTGGCTGGATCCCGGGATCGCCTTCAAGGGTTGAGTACACGTATTACGGGATCAACTGCATCAAGTATCTTAAAATTTAGCCGTGTGCTGTGTCGTTTTATTTTTAAAATTTTAAATAAAGATTATGGACAAAATCGATCCGGAGCTGGCAGCGATGTGGATTTCTCAAGAAGTTAACAGGCAGTTGAATTACCGGGGGATTGATTTAAGGGAAAGCAGGTTGAATGCAGATATTATGGGGGAACTGCTGAGTTTACTGCAGAACAATGAAATTACTGAAATCGTGGGCAAGAAACTGCTTGAACGAATCATCGATACCGGGGAGAGTCCGATAAAAATTGTTGAGGAGGAAGGACTCAGAAAAGTCTCCGGGCAGGATAAGCTGCAGGCTGTGGTAGGTGAGGTAATAGCAGAAAATCCGGGGGCAATTTCAGACTATAAATCAGGTAAACCCGAAAGCCTTAACTTTTTGATGGGAAAAGTAATGCAGAAGATGAAAGGCTCCGCTGATCCGGGGGTTGTGATTGGTTTGTTAAAAGAGAGACTGGATTGATTTTTTCGGGGATAAACTGCCAAAAAATACGATAATTAGAACTGCTTGGATGGGATTTATCGATGCTTTGCAATTATTTTAAGTTTTATATAACCTATAAGTCTTTATTTTTTATTTTTTATTTACATATAAAGTATAAAATAATATATTGTTATGGCATCGGCTTTTGAATCTCAAAAATTAGCAAAGGTATCAGAGCCTTTTGAAGGGATCGCCCATCGTCTTAGTGCAGTGTTTCCCAATCTCGGGTGGAATCTGAAGCAGGGCGGTTATGGTGTCAGCCCGGCGGCATATATAGCCAGGGTATTGTATATGACGGCATCCCTGTTTATTGGAATTGTTGGCGCTATAATGCTGCCTGCATTGCTGCTTGATAAGATGAGCGAGGGGATAGTCCTGATAACAACAATCCTCCCTGTTGTTACTGTACTATTATTTCTCTACTTTGTATTTATGCCTGGAATGATGGCAAAAAAAAGAGCAAGAAAGATCGATAAGGACCTGGGTTTTGCTCTGAAGGATCTGCAAATTCAAGTGAGCGCAGGCATTCCTTTATTTGACGGTATAGTAAATATCAGTGCAGGAGGGTATGGTGAATGTTCCCGTGAAATTCGCGGGATTGTTCATGATGTCGAGTCCGGAAAATCATTGATAAGATCATTGGAGGGCTGCGGGCTTGCAACGACATCAGAGTACTTGAGGAGGGTTATGTGGCAATTGGTAAATGCTTTGCATGCCGGCTCAGATGTTTCACTTGCGTTGCAAGCAATATCAAAAGATTTAGAGATAGAAAGAAGGACAAGAATAAAGGCATATGCTCAGGAATTGAACATGTGGGGTTTGATATATATGTTAGCTGCAGTAGTGTTACCGTCGATGGGTGTCACACTGATGGTGATCCTATCATCTTTTTTAGGGGGGGAGGTGATTGGCGAAACGTTATTTTGGATGGTATTGGCATTTTTAGTATTTTTCCAGGTATTTTTTATTCAGTTTGTAAAAAGTAAACGGCCGGATGTTTAGTAAAAAACTTTTTAGAAAAAAGTTTCATCAAAAAATATAATTTATAATTCAATGAAAATACCGGGGTTTGGACGAGAACGCAAAAAAAGTTATGAAGACGTAGTCGAAGAGGCTCTCAGAAAGCAGAAGGAATTAATGGAGAAAAAGGAAGAAGAGGCTGCTGAGGAAGAAGAGGCTGCTGAGGAAGAAGAGGCTGCTGAGGAAGAAGAGGCTGCTGAGGAGCTGAGGAAGAAGAGGCTGCTGAGGAAGAAGAGGCTGCTGAGGAAGAAGAGGCTGCTGAGGAAGAAGAGGCTGCTGAGGAAGAAGAGGCTGCTGAGGAAGAAGAAGAGGCTCCCGAAGTAGAAAGGAAAGATCTAAAGGAGATAGATGCGGATTTAAAGGATCTTGAGAAGAGGTTGCATGGGATGGAGGAGGAGCAGAAGAGGAGAGTGGGGGAGTTGAAGGGGATGGAAGAGAGACGAAAAAAATTGGAGGATGAAGTGATGAAAGGGGAAGAGGAGAAAAGAAAATTGATAAGACTCAAGGAAGAGAAAAATGCCGCATCCCGTGAGATTGAAGAAAAAAGAAGGGAATTGAGAAATATTGACATGAAGTTGAGTGACATAGAAGGGGAGCAGAAGACGAAAAAGGAGAAGTTGATGGAAATAAAAGGGCAGATGAAAAAATTGGAGGATGAAGTGATGAAAGGGGAAGAGGAGAAAAGAAAATTGATAGGACTCAAGGAAGAGAAAGGTGTAGCATTCCGCAGGTTTGAAGAGAAAGGTAAGGCATTGATGGATGATCTGAAGGATGTGGAGGAGAAATTAAGCAAAGTAGAAGAAGCGCAGAAGATGAGAGGCGAAAAATTAAAGGAAATAGAAGTGAGGAGGAAAAAACTGGAAGATGAAGTGAGGGAGAGGGATGATGCGGTGGAGAAATTGAGGGAGGATGAGGAGGAAAAACTCAGAATATTTTTTGAGATCGAGATGGAAGAGGAAAAGAAAAAGGAAGAAGAACTGACGAGGATGATAGAGGAGCAAAGAGAGAGGGAGGAAAAACTAAGGAGTATAATGGGGGAGCAAAAGAAAAAGGGGGAAGAGCTGTCTGAGATGATAGAAAGACGAAAGAAAAGGGAGGGGGAATTAAGGAAACTAATGCAACAACGAAGTAGAATAGAAGAGAAACTAAAAGAGAAGTAAAAATGGCCAATAAGGTGGAAAAGAAAGTAGAGGATGAGTTGGAAGAAATGAGTGAAGAAAGAAAAAAATTAGAAGAGACATTAAAAAAGATAAGAACTGAGAGAGCGAGAATAGAGGAGGATCTGAGAAAAATAGAGAAAAGAAGGAGGGTACGGAGGGATAAGCGGGCCGTGGAGGAGGTACCAGAAGCGGCTCCAGAGATTGAAAACGCGGTGGAAGAAAAACCGGGGGCTGCTCCAGAGATTGAGGAGGAAATACCTAAGGAGAAGACTTTGTTTGAGGAGGAATATGTGGAAGAGCATGGGGAACTGCCGGAACTTGCTCCTGAGATCGAAGAAATAGAGGAAGAATTCGAGGCTGTGCCAGAGGTTGAAGAAGAATATCTAGAAGAGTATGAAGAAAAGATAGAGAGACCTGGTGTGCTGGCGAGAATTAAGAACAGCATTACGGTCAGAATTGAGAATGTAGGGGCCAGGACTGCTGATGTGTTTATATGGGTATCCAGTGCTGTTTTTGCATTCTTTAGAATTATTTTTGGTGCGAGTGGCGGGTTTATAGGCGGGTTTATGGGCGGGGTTTATAAGAAAGCAGGGCACATTTCACCTAAAAATCTCAGAGGTAAAGTTGATAACCTGGTTTTGTACGGGAGTCTTACACAAGATGCTGGAAAAGTTATCGGCAGAACAATTGTTTATTCCATCATTGCATGTGTTTTTGCATCCATATTAGCTTTTATATTATTTAACTCATTATTGATTGTGCTGATTGCTTTCGTTGCAGGGTTCGGTATTGTTTGGCTGCTTATGTATATTATACTGAACCTGTTGGCTGATAGAAGAGCTGCTGCGATTGAGGAGGTATTACCCGATGTTCTCCTAATCGTATCATCAAACATGATTGCTGGAATGCCGCCGTATAATGCGCTAATGGTTGCTGCACGCCCTGAATTTGGGCCGCTCTCCGAGGAGATACAAAAGGCGGTGAAGGAGACGATGGGCGGGACATCCCTTGCCAAATCACTGGATGAGATGAAGGATAGGACTGTGTCCAATAAATTAAAACGTGCTGTTAGGCTGATAATCCAGGGAATGAAGTCGGGTGGTGATCTTCCAACTGTTTTGCAAGGAATTTCCGAGGACATAAGAATCGAACAAAACATCCAAAAAGAAATGGCCGCAAACACCAAGGCATATGCGATGTTTATTTTATTTGCTATATTGATTGGTGCTCCTTTGTTGCTTGGAGTTTCTATAACATTCGTGGAGATATTCAGCAGCATTTTAAAAACAATTAATATAGACCAACTCGGTGCGGAGGCGGGAGGTGGAGCAATCAAAATCGCGCCATTATCGATAACCCCTGAATTTTTTCGTAACTATGCTGTTTTAACGCTTGGAACTTTAGGATTGCTTGGAGGGCTGTTGATAAGTATTATTCAGACCGGGAATGCAAGGTCAGGGGTAACTTATGCACCGGTAATGGCGATAGTTGCGGTCGTGATATTTCTGGTTGTCTGGCAAGTACTTATCTCGTTTTTTGGTCAAATGATCGTATAGATATGGAAGTGTTTGAAGCTATCAAGAAAAGACGCAGCATAAGAGAATACACGGAAGAGCAAATTTCAAACGAAACTATGGAACAGATTTTAGATGCAGGGATTTCTGCACCCTCAGCCGGCAACCTTCAATCATGGGAGTTCATATTAATAAGAGATCAAAAAAAGAAAGAAATGATCTCGGAAGCGGCATATAACCAAACTTTTCTATCAAGGGCTTCGGTTTTGATAGTTGTCTGCGGGAATCAGGAAAGATCCGCTTACAGGTATGGTTCAAGGGGAAAAGAACTTTACTGCATCCAGGATACTTCGGCTGCAATCCAGAATATGTTGCTGGCATCCGCATCACTTGGAATCGGAACTTGCTGGGTTGGAGCATTTAATGAGAATGCTGTCAGGAAAATATTGAAAATCCCTGCAGGTGTAAGGCCCGTTGCGATTATCTCTTTAGGTTACGGGGCGGAAAAGCCGGGCATGCCCCGCAGAATGAATCTAAAGGATGTTGTTCATTATGAAGAATTTTAAACAACCTTCTGGGATGTGGCTGACCTTCGGTCAGACACGTGTCGGAGCTTCGCTCCGCCACACATCAAAATTTCAAAGAAATTTCGTGTTCCAAAAGTGCAAAGCACTTGTGGCTGAGAGACATTGTCTCTCAGACACGTGTCAGAGCTCTGCTCTGCCACATTTGCGAAGGTTGATCATCAGAATGAATGGGGGGTTTTCAACCCCCAATGCTTTACAAAATAGTTTCTGGACGAAGCATGGACTACAGAAACTAAAATGAAAATCAACCCCCCTCGTACTTCCCCTTAACAACCTTCCTTATATCGTGCGCCTTTTTCTCCCCGATCTTCTCCACCTCCATTAACTCCTTCTCGGATGCGTTCATAACCTCATGCACGCTGCCGAAATGCTCAAGCAGTCTTTTTGCCAGAACCGCTGACACGTTCGGCAGGGATTCAACAACGAACTGCTGTCTTTCCGCCAGTGTCATCGGTCTTTTCTCTCCCCTCAACGCAATAATTCTCCCTTCTTCAATTTGCTCTCTCTTCGCGATTGTATACAAAAGGTTTGCGGTATCCTCACTGCTCCGCGACGGCAGGATTGAAATCCCAAAGTTGGTCACAAGTGCAGCGAGTGCTCCTCTCACGGCATTCGGATGAATGTCTCTGAGAGAATAAATATCCTCAACGCCTTCAAGAATCATAATTGGAATTGAAAAATTTCTTGTCAATTCCGAGGATTGCTGTAATAATCTGTGATCGATTATGGATTGAAGAAAATCATTCAGCGTTTTTCTCTCAACCCCCACCCTGTCGCTTAAAATGAAATCTCCAACCTCCAACTGTCTTATCTCAACGTTCACATCCTCGAACCCTCTCAGGAATCGCATGACATCCGACCCTCTTTCTCTTGTGTCTATGTAGATCTTTACTTTATTATCCTCCTTATCCTTGAAACTTACTATGCTTTGCTGCCCAACCGTCTTTGCTCCTTTCTCATAGGTGCCTAAAATTTTCATGTTCTCCAGTTCCCTCATCCCCCTGACAACCCCCTGCATTCTTTTCTCTTTACCTACGCTTGCCCAGTAATAACCCTCATCGCGGGTGTTTTTTGCCATCAAAATTATCACCTCGCCAACATCGCTTCTTCCTGTTCTTCCCCTGCGCTGGATGCTTCTTATATCCGAGGGGATTGGCTCGTAAAATATCACGGAATCAACCTTGGGGATGTCTAACCCCTCTTCCGCCACGGCAGTAGCAACCAAAACCCCGAATTCTCCGGCCCTGAATTTATCCAGCGCATCGCTCTGCTCTTTTTGTGTCATTCCTTTTTGTTTGCCTTTCACCGCCTGCCCTATAAACTCCCTTGCCAGAATATCCGCGTCATTTAACTTTTCAATGATCTTATCCACGGAATCCCTGTACTGGGTGAATATGATCGTTCTGTAATCCTTATTTTTGCTTATCCTTTCTTTTACAACCTCGACAACCTTATCCAGCTTAGGATGCTCAACCCCTCTTCGCAGCATGTCATCTGCCTTTACCTTCACATACTGCATCCTTTGATCTTTAAACAAAAGATTCACCGCTTTTGATCTCTGCGTCTTAAGCCGCTCTAAATATTTACTTAAAGAGGAAATTCCCTGGGTCTCAAGAAGCTCGCATGCGTACTGGACTTTAATTGCTGACGCGATAAGAGTTGCGGCATTGAATGATTTCATTCCCGAAACAATTTCAGCGTTTATCCTGGTCCGGATCTTAAGCAAATCCCTTTTGTTTATCCTAAGCAATCTTTCTTTAGCAGTCTTACTTATTTCTTTTTTTTCAAAAAAATTAATGCCAAAAATATCAAAATCAGCCAAATAACCCTGCTTGCCTAATTTAATCAGATTTTCTGCAAGCATGTCATTCAACCTATCCTGAATTGACATAAACTCCTTTGGCAGATCCACTCTAACCCATTCTCTTTTTACCCTCTGCACATAAGGCTTCACATCCGCATCCTGTTCGGTTTTTACTTCAACCTGTTTAATGTAGAGATTGTTTAGAACCTCTTTGATCTTTTCACTATCGCTTCCTGGCGAAGCGGTTAAGCCAAGGATAAGCCCGTTCTTTGCAGACTTCACATATTCGGAAGCGATATAGACATAAGCGTAATTTCCCACTGCTCTGTGTGCTTCATCAAATATGATTAATGATATATCACCAATGTCCAGACCCCTCATTATGTCGTTCTCCACCGTCTGGGGGGTAGCAAAGATTATTCTCTTCTCCTTCCATGCTTCTTTTCTTTTCTCAGGGGGATCTCTTCCAGTGAGAGTTACCATTTCCCCTGCATCAACATTCAATATATCCTCGTAAGTTTTCTGGTGCTGCAGTGCTAATGGTTTAGTCGGAGCCATAAAAAGAATTTTTGAATCCGGGAATTGTTTTAATCTATGTGCACTAACCATCGCAGCAATTATCGTCTTTCCCAGCCCGGTCGGAAGAATAACCATCGTGCTGGCCTCAATCGCCCTCGCGACCGCTTTCTCCTGGTACTGCCTCAGTTTTACCTTATCCGGCTTTATCAGGGGGTGTGTGATGTACATTTTCCGCATTTATCCTTAATACTCTTTATGTTTTTATTTTTGAAATAATAATTTAAAATAATTAAAAATGGGCAAAATTATCAGGATTGCAGGACCGTTGGTGGAGGCT
>MCBC01000032.1 GCA_001723855.1 Candidatus Altarchaeales archaeon WOR_SM1_86-2
AATATCAAAAGAACACCCTGTATGGCAGAGGGAATAACAGACCATATATGGGGTTGGAATAAATTACTGTGGTATAAAGTGGGTCTGCAAAATTAGGACACTACCGAATATTCACGGAAACTTTCTGCTTAACCTTTTCCATATCTTCCTCTCCCAATTTAATATTCAGTGTCCCTTCAAAAGGTTCAAACCCGAGTTTATCTTTAAATTCATCCTTGTATATCCTTACTACTCCCCACTTCTTTTAAGCCCGGAGGTAACAAATCCTTTAATTTTGGCACTCAATTTTATCTTTTTATTATTTTAAAAATAACTTAAAGATTTAAGAGAAAATGATCGAAAGAAATGAAATATTTAAAATTCTGGAGGATTACAACTTGGATGATATAACTATCGGAGTATTGGGTTCTCATTCTGCCCTGGATATATCGAGGGGGGCGAAGGAATTTGGTTTCAAGACACTGGTTGTTTGCCAGAGAGGAAGGGATAAAACCTATGCAAAATATTATAAGTCAAGGAAATGGAAAGGGGTTGTTGATGAAGTGATTTTGCTGGATAAATTCTCTGAAATCACAAACCCCGAGGTTATTGAAAAGATGCAGAGCAAAAACACCATATTTCTGCCGCACCGCTCATTTGAAGTTTATGTTGGTTTTGAGAAAATTGAGAATGAATTTAAGATTCCACTCTTTGGCTCAAGAAATATGCTTAGGGCAGAAGAAAGGTATGTTGAAAGGAACCAGTATTATTTGATGGAGAAAGGAGGTATTCCTTATCCGAGGGTTTATGAAAAGACCCCTCTTCAACCCGACCTTCGTGGTGATAGGCTGTATAAGGGGGACAATATTGACAGGTTAGTTATTGTCAAAGTTGCTGAAAAACAGAGAACCTATGAGAGAGCATTCTTTTTTGCATCGAATGGCGAAGAGTATAGTAGAAAAGCACAAGAGCTGATAAAAAAAGATATAATAACGCCCGATGCACTGCAGGAGGCGGTAATTGAGGAATTTGTTCTTGGAACGCAATTTAATCTCAACTTTTTTTACTCTCCAGTAAATGGTGAACTGGAATTGCTTGGTGTTGACACCCGGCGACAGACAAACCTTGATGGGCTTTTAAGGTTGCCTGCACAGCAGCAAATTCAATTATTAGATAGTTCCGGTGAAATCGACATAGATAAAGAAGATATTGAGTCTCTATATGATGAAGAAACAGACACATACATCACAATCAATCCACAACATATTATTGGGCAAGAAGCAAGAAGTATAGTCGACATTAAAGCAATCGAAGCAGGACATATCGCCTGCACGGTTAAAGAATCGCTGCTTGAGCAGATTTTTGAACTCGGAGAGAAATTTGTAAATGTTTCAAAGCAGGAATATCCGCCGGGAATAATTGGAACCTTTGCCCTGCAGTGTGCTTTAACCCCAGGACCCCCAAAAGAAAAATTTGTATGCTTTGATATAAGCATGAGGGTTCAGGGCTCTCCCGGAACAGCATTTACACCTTATTCTGGCTACCTCTACGAGAAAAGTTTGAGTGTTGGTGAAAAAGAATCGGGATGGAAGTAAAAAAGGCTGTAGAGGAAGATGAAGAGCCGGAAATTGAATTTGTGAAGTATAAAAATAAGGATTTTGTGGTAATCCAGTGTCCTAAAGGAATGGATACGCCATATTTTGTCAGAGGGGAACACACACCACGAGTCAGAATTGGCTCATCAAATATGCCTGCAAATAAAGAAGAAATTGCTAGATTATACAGGGAAGGTTCTTCAGAAAGCCAGGATGTTTACTCGGTCAGGAATGCCGGATTGGAAGATATTGATCTGGACAAGATAAAAGAATATTTTAAGGAAAGCGAATTAACAACTCAATTAGACGAGGGACATTTTTATGATTTACTGAAAAAGGAAAACTTTATCGTTGAAGAAAACGAAAAATTAGCGCCGACCCTTGCAGGTATCCTTCTATTTGGAAAACATCCATGGATTAACCTACCCCATACCACAATTCTTGCAGATAGGTACCAGGGAACCGATATGGTGCGGTGGATAGACAAGCGTGAATTGAATGGAACTATTTTTGAACTGATAGATAAATCGGAAAAATTTTTCCTGGAGAATATGAGAACAGCTGCATGGTCTAAAGGATTTAAGACAGTCCATAAAACAGAATATCCAATTGAAGCATTGAAAGAAGCTGTCATAAATGCATTGGTTCATAGGGATTATTATGAAAGAGAAAACATCATGATCCGCATGTTTGATGATAGAATAGAAATTTTGAGTCCTGGAGAGTTATTGAGACCCTTAACCATTAAGCAATTAGATGACTTGACTTACTCTCCTAAATCCAGAAACAAAACTATTGTTGATGTTTTGATGAGAAGGAGACTAATGGATAAACGGGGAACCGGAATTCTAAGAATGAACAACTTTATGCATGAGTGGGACCTGCAAAAGCCCATATTTGAAGAACGATGTGGTTATTTTGTCATTAATTTCAAGGGTCCTGGCAAACCAACACTATCTGTTCCAGATGAGGTACTTGCTGGTTTAAATGAAAGGCAAGTGAAGGGGCTCAAACTCATTTTCAAGCAAGGAAGAATAACCAATAGTGAGTACGCTAAAACATTCAATGTTTCCAGAAATACCGCATCAAATGATCTAATGAACTTAGTCAAAAAAGGTTTAATAAAAAGAAGCGGTGTTGGGAGAGGGAGTTATTATGTGCCAAAAATTTGATTGTGCAATTATTGTGCAATTAAAATTGGGGTAAAACAACATAAATCAAAAACAAAATGAAAGGGATAATGCATCCATCATTGAGAACCGGGGAGGATCGGGAGAAATGGAAACTTCCTCCACTCGAATTTGAGGAAAAACAGAGCTGGTTTGTGATAAGATTCAGAAACCCGAATGTTGAGAGGGTTATTGATACCGTTAAATTTGAACTGAATGAGAGGCAGAAGAAAGCAATACTGCATCTTTCTGAACACAGGACAATTAGGTGTAAGGAATATGCAGAACTGTGTGATTGCTCCAGGGCAACTGCGCAGCGTGATCTGGATGAACTCGTCTCAAAGGGTCTCGTTAATAGAATCGGAAAGACCGGAAGATGGGTTTATTACGAATTAAAAAGTTAACGGCTCATTTAACATGTAAGTTTCCAAAGAGATCGCAAGAACAGGGGGGTTAAATAAAAAAACAGAAAAATGGAAGAGGCACATATTATGTGTTGCGCCAATTATTAAACCACTGAATAAATGTTAGAATGGAAAAAACATTGATCCTGAACTCGGGAAAATGCGCATGGGGGAAATGCATATTTTGCGGGTACGGGAGAATTGAAGGCATGAAGCCAGGGTATGAGAACCTGAAATTGATTTTTGATAACTTCTTCAATAAACTTTTTAGAAAAAAGTTTAATCAAAAAATAAAGGTTTTCGGGTCAGGAAGTTTCCTGGATGACTCGCAGGTCCCACAGAAAGCAAGAAGGTATTTCATCGAGAAATGTAGAGTATACGGGGTTGAAAAATTGACCGTTGAATCCAGACCTGAATTCATAACACGAGAGAAATTAGATGAGTTCAAGGGTATTGATCTCAGCGTTGCGATAGGATTGGAGGCGGCGGACGATATGGTGCTGGATATGATAAAGAAGGGCTTTCACCTCCGGGATTTCGAAGCCGCGGCGGAAATTATCCATGGATCCGGGTTTAAGGTAAGAACCTACCTGCTGGTTAACGCTCCGGGGGCGGATGTTAATGAATTATCTAAATCTCTGGATTATGCTTTAAAGTATTCGGATTCGGTGGTTTTAATCAATTTGCTGCCCCACGGCAACACGCCCCTGTTTAAATTATGGCTCAACGGGGAATGGAATTTTTTAAGCAAAGAAGAGTTCTTTGAAATTTGCGATAATGCGCTTAAGAATCTTGATGATAAGGTAAAAGAGAGGGTTGAACTCGACCCGGAAACATTCAAGTTTGTCCCGAAGTTCCCTGAAGAACTCAGGGCACCGCTTAAGGGGGTTGGGGAGGAATACCTCACCCACCCGCATTTCGAGGTCTGGCAGGATTATTTGTGCAGGTGGTACCGCCCGCGGGATAAGGATACCCTTTTGTTCCTCCCGTGCTCCTATAAAAAACCGTATTCGGAGTCGAAAACATACAGGCAGATAACCGAAAAATTGAGGGAAATCAAATTTGATCTTCACGGGGCACACCGGGTGTTTATCTCCAACCCGGGGGTCATTCCGATAGAATTCGAAAATTATTACCCGTTCAACGCCTATGATTGGGATGAAAAAAATGAGATGGATGAGATCAAGGGAAGGTACATCGAGGTTACGAAAAACCGCATAGTAAACTATCTTGGTGCTCATAAAACCAGATACGGCAGAATCCGCTGCTGCCTGAAACCGGAATCAGAGTCCTGGAAGGCATTAAAGGCTGCATGCGATGAATTGGAAATAGACATTGAGAATTATTATTTTAAAATAAAATTCTAAAAAAATAAAGATGATAGAAGTATTATTGATCGGTGCGGTGATATCTTTCCCGATAATCCTGGCGAACCTGGGTGAAAGAAATGAGATGGAGAGGGTATTAACCTATGTTCTTCTCGGTTTGTTATGTTTTGCTGTGGTAGTCGGGGGCTTACTGCTTATCCTTGCAGGCTTCGTTGTCGGCGATGTCCCCATGGGGCATTTTGGCGAGATTGCAGCGGGAGATATCATGTTATACGGCATCCTGTTTATCCTAACCGGCATCGTCTCGGCGCTGATGTTTTTCAAACCGATCAGGGTACAGATAGCAAAAATCATTGATATAAACCCCGGGTCCTGCGTGCACACCACCGGCTTAATTTTAATTTCAAATCTGACCGGGGCTTTGATCATAACAACGCTTTTTATGTTTACGGGGGGTTTTGAGATAACGGAAAGAATATTGACGGAGGAAGAAACAGCACGGTCAGATGCTATGGAGGTGATTTCAGGAACCGTGACCCAGGAAATGCTTTTTGTGTTGATTGCTTTTCTGTCCGTGGGCGTCCTTATCAGAAGGAATCTGCAGGATAGTTTAAAACGATTGGGGCTGGTGACCCCCACCCCCCTGCAGGTACTGATTAGTTTTGCATCGGTATTTATACTACTGGCGGTTGCGGTCCCCATAGAGTTGTTAATGCAAGAATACACACCTGAAAGCTCGGAGTCAATAGATAAAGTAACGGAAAAACTTTGGGATTTAAAGAATATCGGCATATTAGGCGCCCTGATACTTTCAGTATCCGCCGGTGTTGGTGAAGAGATATTGTTCAGGGGAGCCATTCAGCCGAGATTTGGTATTTTGTTTACTGCGTTCTTATTTGCGCTGGTGCATGTTCAATACCCTAACCTGCTGGCTATTCTGATGATTTTCATAATAGGAGTGATACTTGGGATTCTTAGAAAAAAGACAAACACGGTTGTGCCGATAATCGCACACGCAGCCTATAATTTTATACTGTTTTTGTTTGTTATTTTAATAGGTTAATTCTTCACATCGCCCTTATTTCCCTTATCTCAACTCTTTGTATCGGGCACACATTCTTTATTTCCCTATAAATTCTCGTGTTCAATTTTCCGGACAGCGATTGCTCCACCAAATCCTTTAGATTGGCGTCTTTATATCCGTCCAGTATCTCTGAAATTTTACTGTTTATGGCGTTCTTCTGGGACGTTTTTATCCTGTTCCTTGTTATTACAACCGTCTTTATTCTCAGGTTATTGGAATCATCGATGTCGTGTATATGGTCGATCTTGCTTGTATCAGCCTTTACCAGCCCCTTCAGATAGTTCCTTGAAACCTCAAATCTCTTGAATTTGGTGTACGCATTTGAATCCCTGACCTTGCCAATCTCGAAAATAAGGTTCAGATGCTGTTTTGTTTTATCCCCCGTGAGGTCTCTGATGGTGACCTTAAGGGTCCTGCCAACCAGTTTTTTTGGATCTGCCGCTACGGTAACCCCAACCTCCTGCGAGTTAAACTCCTCCGGGGCAACTATCCTGTACCTGCTTTTCTGCTTCCATGAATCAACTTTTCTAGCCAATTTTATTTATTTTTTATTGTAATTACAAACTGTATATTTTTTTTTCTATTTTCGAAGGGCATGATGGGGGATGAAACCCTCCTCATTCACTATGATGATCAACCTTCGCAAAAGTGCTTTGCACTTTTGGAACTCAAAATTTCTTTGAAATTTTGTTGTTTCAGAAGGTTGTTTTTTATGAACCGGTCCATTTTCCTCCAATGAACCTGCAAACATCACCTACCGTAACGAAATTATCCACTCTCTTTTTTAAATCGTCAAGTTTTTGAACATCCTTAACTTTAATTCCGTGCTTTTTTTCAATCTCACCCTCGGGCACGGAAATGTAAACCATGACTCTTTCAAAAGCCTGCCTGCCCCTGTACTCCCTGTGATTCAGCATCCCCCTTATCGCCCTTCTTACAAATTTATCCGGGCGTTTTTGATGGAACGGTCCCTTGCGGTAATTACCTTTGTTCCTTATCTTTAATTTATCCAGATGCTGCCTAAAAACCATCTCCTTCCTCCCGGAGATTATGGCTTTTTCTGCGTTCACCACTATGATTTCATCTCCCAGGAGGGCTCTTTTTGCTACATACGTTGCCAGCCTGCCGAGAATATGACCGTCCGCATCTATTATTGTTTTCATCTCCTTTATTATATTTGGATTATTAAATAAAAACAAAGATTAATACTGTCTGCATTCTCTCATCAACCAAAAAATATATAGATTGGTTAAAAAATATACAATATAGTTTAAGTAATATACTGGTCTAATTTATATTGTGAAGAAATTGATGGGGCTGTTCGTAAGAATTCAATCAGACGGGATAAAGATAAACAAAAATGAAAAATATTTTGGTTATGCGGCACGGCAAATCAGACCAGTTAGGCTGGGCATTGACGGATTTTGATAAACCGCTGAACAAGTGCGGTAAAAGGGCAGCTGCGCTTATTGGCAGTGAAATATTAAAAAGAGACATTGTACCGGATGTTATATTATCTTCACCTGCAAAAAGAGCAAAACAGACCGCGGAACATGTAGCGAAAAAATGCGGTTACAGAGATGATATAGTTTTCGTTGAGCAATTTTATCTCGGCGACGAATTTGAGATTATTATGGCTTTAAGAGATCTTGCCGATGATATAAATCGGGTATTGGCGGTAGGCCACAACCCCGTTTTAGAGTTCTTAACTTCGAAGTTATTGTACGGCAGCGGTTTGAATATACGCATCCCTGAGGCAGCTCTGGTATCAATAACATCGGGAATAGATTGCTGGGGTGAACTGAAAGTAAATGCTTCCAATCTGCAGGGGATAATAACCCCTGAAGATTTGAAAAAGTCATAAACCCTTGATTTTCTCTGTCAATTTCTTCCCTAAAATCGGGATCAATAGATCCGCATCGGCGCCCTCTAGATCTCCGGGCGTTCTTATTCCCGCCTCTACCAACTTCTTCGCCCTTGATTTTCCAATGCCTTCAACATCCATTAAAGGGATTACCCCCAGTTCTTCAAAAAAATCACTCAACTTCAGGGATAACTCATAGCCGAGATCTGTAAGCACGACCTCTTTTATCCTCCCCGCGCTTTTCGATTTAATTAAGCCTAAATTTTCAAGTTTGGAGATTATCTTCAGTGCATGGGTATAGGTACAATCGTTCTCCTTTGCCAGTATGGATGAATAAGTTTTTCTCTTCGCCTCCTTTGCCCTCTTCAAACTTAAAATAATCCCGGCCGGTTTTTTGTGAAGAAACAAATCAACTGCATGTTTCATTTTTTAAAGTATATGCTCGAGTATATAAATTAATATGATCATAATCCGTTTAGCAACTTTTCAGCAGCCAGTGCGTCCAACTTCCTTCCCTCCTGCTTGAATAACCTGACCGCGATTTCAAATTCCCTTTCTGAATC
Organism: Candidatus Altarchaeales archaeon WOR_SM1_86-2; assembly: GCA_001723855.1. The sequence goes on from MCBC01000032.1 coordinate 7,987, forward strand.
CTTCCCCCTCCCGGTTCTGGAGTACAGAATGCCCAGGCTGCAGTGAGTTCCGGCATCCTCCGGGTCTATTCTCAGTGCTTCCTTATAGGCTTCCTCCGCCTCACCATACCTTTTTAGCTCCGAAAGTAAATCCGCAAGATTGTTATGAGCGGCTTCATTTTCAGGCTCTATTCCCAGCGCATCTCTAAATTCGCGCTCAGCATCATCATACCTTTTCAGTTTCACAAGTAAAACCCCTAGGTTGTTATGAACCCCTGAATGCTCCGTTATCTTTAACGCTTCCCTGTATTCATTTTCAGCCTCATCATACCTCCCTAAAATACCGAGCAAATTTCCAAGGTTGTAATGAGCATTCCAGTAATTAAAATCCACCCCCAAGGTCTCCCTGTATTCATGTTCCGCCTCATCATACCTTTCCATGTCAAACAATAAATTCCCGAGGTTGTAATGCGCCCATAAATACTCAGGATTTACTCTTATGGCCTTCCTGTATTCATTTTCCGCCTCATCATACTCCTGCAGATCATAATACAGGAGCCCGAGGTTGTAATGCGCCCTTTCATACATGGGGTTTATTTCCAGAATTCTTCTAAAAATTCGCTCTCCAATAACCAACTCGCCCATTCTTACATAAGAAACCCCTGCGGTGTTTAACAGTTCAACATCATCCTGGGCTGCAATCTCCAATGCTTCGTCGATTTTCCCTTCCTCTATCAATTTTCTGATTTCTTTCATTATTCTTAATAAAAATAAATAAAAATCCATAAAACAAAGATAATCACTGAATTTTGCAAACTTTAATCGTTTATATCATCTAAGTTTTTATTTTTCGCACTGGTGGAACGATTTTAGATAACGGAAGCAGAATATACGAAGTTTTGCGATAGCAAAATGTCCTGAAAGGCAAGGGCGATAGCCCGCAGCGTATATGCTTTGTTATCGGAGTGCGATAGCACCGAGCGAAACGGAGTGGGGTGAGAGTTTTTTAGGGCACTTTTAGTTTCCAAAAATTTCCAAAAATTTTTTGCACTTCACAATTTTAATTCCCTTGAATATCTTTAGGTCAAGCAGATGGCGATCTCCAGAAACAATAAAATCTGCACCGGCGTCCAAAGCACACTCCAAGAATTTATTATCTTCTAGGTCATCCTTCACAACGTTTACCTTTGTTTGTGGGTGTATAATCATAGCCAATAACGACATCCTACTCACAGTGTCATCAATCTCCTCAGATGTTAGGGGGAATCTGTCCTTAGCTAGTGTTCTTCGGAACTCATCCAGTATCTCTGGGGAAGTGACCATAACCACATTTTCCTCCTCTACTTTCTCAATTAATTTGCTTTCATTTCCATCCCAGAAAGTTGCCGAAATTAGGATGTTCGTATCAAGCACAACGATTTTCATTATCCTCTGACTTCTGCTATGGCATTTTCAACATCCATCCGAGTTATTCCCTGTTTTTTTATCTTCTCACGAATTGGTCTAACCATTTCACTAAATGTTTTTGCTGCATATACTTTTTTCAGAACTACCGAATCTCTGGATTCAAGCACCAATAATTCATCTCCCAGCCCGATTTCTAATTCTCGTGAGAGCCCATGTAGTACTGGGAGTATTTCCTTGTTAACTTTTAGGGTTGTGACCGTCATTTTGTTATTATTTATGATTTTGTTTAAATATAAATAAAAGATACCATTCATTTTAAGTATCTGTGCCCTCAAAAATTTACAGAATAGGAAGAAGCGGTTACCCGCTTCAACCCTTCCCATGAACCGTACATACAGATTTCCCGTATACGGCTCTCTCTGTTGTTGC
>MCBC01000033.1 GCA_001723855.1 Candidatus Altarchaeales archaeon WOR_SM1_86-2
GATGAAAAACCTCGATCTGCCACCTTGAAAGAAACACAACCAGCATCTTTTTCGCATCCCAGTTCAGATTATTTGAGACTAAATATGTTGGCTTTTCATCAATTATGCCGTCCTCTTTGATCTCTTTTGTGATTAAAAGTTTCACCCTGCCTATCTTTTTAACCCTCACAGTTTTCCTGAAAGTCTTAAATTTTCTTTTCTTCTTTTTGCCGTTGTATGATCTTACTTCCACTTCAGTATCTTTGAACATGTCATCTGACAAAGTACTATAAAATTCCTTGACCTCCACCCACTTATTACCGTCTCTGATCCTGAAGTCGCTTTTTACCGGAACAGAATAAAATATAGTTTTTCCATCATCACAAAGTCTTTTAATGAAAATGAGATTGGAGAGTACAGAATACCACCTGTCAGCTGTCCATTCCCGTATTTTCAACTTATATTTTAACAGGTGTTCAATACCCTCTCGCATAAGTTGATTTTTAGTTTTGAATTCCTCATTGGATTTACAACACTTTTTTGGATTGTAGAACTCAAAATATACCGGGAAACAATGCCCCTTATCGGTTATGAGATAAAAAGTCACAATTTTCTGTCCTTTAACATGGTGCTGTTTTGCATGATCAAATGTGGAACTTACAAATTTTATCTTATCCCCCTCTTTTATGAGGAGTATATCATCCACAATAAGCCGCGTGTATTCTGCAGTTTTAATCTCCGGGATGTACCGTAAATGTGTTATGTATATATCAAGAAGTTTATCCACCTCCCCACACTTGAAATCAAGGGAATGAGAGTAATTGGAATTTGAAAATGTGTGGGTTAATCGTGCGTTGCCTATTCCTTCAACAGTCTTATTTTCACTGTAAATCAATCCAAGTGTGTAGGTTTCAAGTTTCTTGTATTGCGGTTCTGAAAGTCGTTCCCTGAACGGCATCATAAAGTTGGTAAAATCAGCAGGCACTCTCGTTAACGGAAGGTTCATAATGCATCACCCCCTTTAGATCGCCTTAAAATTAATCCCTCTCGATGGTGAATCCAGAGAACTTCATCCCCTTTATTGAGTTCAAGAGCCCCAGCAAGGGCTCTTGGTAAGGTTATGAGATATTGCCCCGTGTTAGTTACCTGAACTCTCACGATATTTTCTTTGCCTTTGGCCATTTTGTTGTGAGGTATTAATTATATAATGGGTTATACAAATATTTATATAAATACAAAAACAAGTGGGACAACAAAATGACTTTTAAACACAAACACAATATTTAATCAGAAACAACAGGATTTTGAGGTAAATATGTTCAGATGTTAACGAAGCGCATAATCCCCTGCCTTGACTGCGATTTATCGGTGCCGGAAGGGAGGGTTGTTAAGGGAGTTAGATTTAAGCGGATAAGATACGCGGGCGAGCCGCCCGAACTGGCAAAAAAGTACTCTGAACAGGGAGCGGACGAAATCGTGTTTCTGGACATAACGGCATCGCATGAAAGAAGGCAGTCCATGATAGATGTGATCAAGAGAACGGCAGAAGAGGTTTTTATACCCCTGACCGTCGGCGGGGGGATAAGAAGCACCGTGGATGTCAGGAAAATTCTAAATGCCGGGGCGGATAAGATTTCCATAAACACCGCTGCAATAAAAAACCCGGAACTGGTAAAGGAAGCATCAAAAGTCTTTGGAGGGCAGTGTATCGTGATAGCGATCGACGCAAAAAGGAACTATAACATCGAGGAAGGAAGAACAATCGTCAGTACGCCGGAAGGGGACTGCTGGTTTGAATGTTCAATGTACGGGGGCAGGAAGATGACGGGCGTTGATGTCGTAGAGTGGGCAAAGAAGATCGAGGAACTCGGCGCGGGAGATATTATGCTCACCTCAATGGACAGGGACGGCACGAAAGAGGGGTTTGATCTGGAGCTGACAAGAACAATATCGGAAGCGGTAAACATTCCCGTGATCGCATCCGGGGGCGTTGGAAACCCGCGGCACATCTACGAGGCATTCACGATAGGAAAGGCAGATGCCGCACTCGCGGCATCGATTTTCCACTTCAATGAGTATCCGATACCGGAAGTAAAGATGTATTTAAGGGATAAGGGAGTTGAAGTTAGATTATAACCCCTCTTTTCGCTCAAGTTTTTCCCACCGCTCATCTGTCATCTTTTGCAGTAACTTTATATCCTCTTCGGTTAAATGCCTGAATCTTTTCTGCGCCCTCAGGTATTCTCCAACCGGGTAGCCCCACCCGGTTGTACAGGGCTGGTGTATATGCAGATACTTGGGCCCTTTTATCTTCAGCGCTTTCTTCACCTTTCGTTTAAGATCCGCGGGGTATCCGATGGAAGCGGATGCGGTGTAAGGAACACCGTGTGCTGCCGCTATCCTTACCATATCTTTCTTCCTCCTTATGTTTCCTTTACTGATTTTCCCGGGGGGGGAGGTTGTTGTTGCGGCATAAAGTGGGGTGGCACCAGATCTCTGCACCCCTGTGTTATGGACGACATACCCGTTGGCTATAAAATTGTGCGCTCCATCCACCTGCAGATCTAACGTGGATTCGACACCCAGATCGTTCACTTCCCTTACCTTTTCCACCCCAAAGTATTCATTATTGACCAGAAAATTCTGGTATTTATATTGGGAAGGGTATTTTTTCACATCCCAATCCCTTAACCTGCTAAAGCATATATAACCGTATTCGGAGTTCTTCAACAGTTCTCTTTCAACCACCACCGTTCCTGCTTTCTTTCCCTGTTTGTGTATCTTACCAACCCTGTAACCCATTGTCTGTAAAAGTAATCTTAATCTCTCCAAGAGCGAAAAACTTGCAGAGACATATCTCTTACTCTCGCTGTTTTTTACCTCATACCCGTCTGACAGCAACAAACCCCTGACGAACGCTTCTTTTTCCTCAAGAGGCAGAGTGAACACCCAGTCAGGAATCGTCTTATTTTTCGCCCCGGACCCAAAGCCCAGGGAATCAATAAAAGCAGCTAAATTAACCGAATATACATGGACTTCATTTTCGTCTTCAATGAATCCGTTTCCAAAGATTTCCCCGTGTAGTTTTAGTAATGTCATTCTTTCTTCAGGATCCGGCAATGCAAAACCCACCTCCCCCCTGTTTTTTCTAACCCACCCGTCACCAAGATATATTCCCAGATATTCCATAATCCCAGGATTGCTGTTCTCCGGTATGTTTATTTCATTCAGTTTATTTACTTTATAGTCATCTTTACTTTTGAACTCTATTTCCGGAAAATCGAATATTTTTCCTTCACCCAAACTTTTCAATACAACCAGTTCATCTCCCGCTCTTAACTCTTCAACGGTTTTCCAGACCAATGTGCTTTCCTTCCCCCTGCCGTTGTGTTTCACCACAAGGAATGGGTGATTCCCCGTTGCTTTTAATGAATGATGCAGCGTTTCCACGCCAAAAACTCTTCTTTCTCCATTATCATAAACGCCCAGACATTCCCTCAATGCCAATTTATGCGTATCGGGGTCAAACGCGTACAACCTGTCCCCTTTCTTGATTCCTGTAATACCGCGCAGACCATTCTCGGTCATAATTAATGAATCTTTTGTCAGGCAATTCATATAAGCTTCGTTGTCATAACAAACATAAATTATATTATGACCTCTCTCCAGCATCCCGGAAAGTGCCTGGAAGCCGATATCCACCGTGCCGCCGTCTCCGCCAATGGCGATAACATTAGTATGCTCGTTTCCCCGGGCTTTAAGTGCCGATTCAACGCCGCTCGCGATTGCGGCAGCATTTTCAAAGGCGCCGTGAATCCACGGAACCCTCCATGAAGTTTCAGGATACGGGGTCGTGGTAACCTCAAGGCAGCCTGTGGGGCTGACCACGATCGTATCCTTTCCGGCCTCCCTGAGAATTATTCTCACCGCAATGGTCGCTCCGCATCCCGCGCATGTCCTGTGCCCGGGGGCTAATAGATCATCATTCATCTTTGATTATTATAAAATAAATAAATAAAAACATATATGATATGAAATCAAAAAAGATACTGATAACGGGGCGCCCGGGAATCGGAAAAACAACAGTAATCAAGAAGACAGTTCACAGGTTAAGGGAGATGGGCATAACGTCGGATGGCTTCTACACCGAGGAGATCAGGGAAAACGGAGCCAGGGTTGGTTTTAGAATAATCGGGCTGAGCGGGTTTGAGGGCGTTTTGGCGCATGTAAATTTTGATACCAACTTGAGGGTTGGGAGATATTTCGTTGATACGGGTGATCTGGATAAATGCATTGACGGGATTAAAAAAAGCGAAAGTGAGACCGTTATCATCGATGAGATCGGAAAAATGGAGATGTTCTCAGAAAAGTTTAGGGAATTTGTTGATGAGTTGCTGGAAAGCGATAAAGTGGTGATCGGGACGGTAGGTGAAAGGTTAGTTGGTCGTTTCAAGGATAGAGCAGAGGTGATAAGAATCGGCATTGAAAACAGAGATAAAGCGGCTGATCTCATTTTGGATTTACTTAGTGAATAATCCTCAACTCAACAACAATCCCGCATTTGTCGTCCTTCAATTTCTCAACGATCTCCCTGCTTAAATCAACCGCCGCCTTATCCGCCCCGACCGCTAACGTCCTGCCGCAGACAAAATCGCTTTTTCTTACAACCATGTCCGTCGGGTGGGTAAAGGTCAGGTCCCGGTGACCGTGTGCGTTTATTTTCTCCTCAAGGTCCCCGGCTCTGAGAATAATCTCCAGTTTTGTATCTTTGCTCTGCATAATCTCCTTGAATTCATCTGGCAGATCTATCAAAGATTTATCTGTTTTAACACCCACTATGCAGTCCCCCCTGGGAGTTAGATGCTCTTCTTTGGTTACCTCGAGAGTTGTTCCGTGGGTCGCCCTGACATTATGGTGCCCAAAAGCATTTATTATCTCAATCATGCTATTTATTATTTAAAGCCTTTTTCTTTTTAGAAAAGAAAAACGCTCGCGAAAAAAACTGTAATAGTTACAATGTAATTTAGTATAGTAAAAACAATGAAACTAAAACCCTTGGGGGACATAAAAATTAAGAGAGGTATAACGGCAAATGAACTGGTTAAAGAACTGCATCTAAGCGGGGGATTCACGGCAAAGAAGTTGGGGCAGGGAGTTAACATTCTCGAGTCAATGTTTAAGGACAAGGAATGCATAAAATTTCTTTCGTTTCCGGGGTGTATTGTCGCTACGGGCACGAGAGGGGTTATATGCGATATGGTAAAAAACAATATGGTTGATGTGATCATCACAACCTGCGGCACCCTTGATCATGACCTGGCAAGGGTATGGAAAAACTATTATCACGGGAGTTTCACGACGGATGACCGCGAACTGCACAGGGTGGGAATAAATCGTCTGGGCAACGTATTCATACCAAATGAAAGTTACGGTATCGTTTTAGAGCAAAAAATGCAGCCGATACTTGAGGAATTGTGGATCAACGGGAAGAGGGAACTTACAACAAAAGAAATGGTGTGGGAATTCGGAAGATGGCTGGATGAAAATAAAGTTAAAGGTCGGGAGGATTCCATCATCTACCAGGCATACAAAAATGAAATTCCAATCTATGTCCCCGGGATAACCGACGGGGCATTTGGCTCCCAGATCTGGATGTTTTCCCAGGATCATGACTTTAAGATTGATGTGCTTGGGGATGAAAAAGAACTTGCAAGTTTGGTTTTTGATGCCAAAAAAACAGGAGCGCTGATGATCGGGGGCGGGATAAGCAAACATCATGTTATATGGTGGAACCAGTTCAGGGACGGATTGGATTACGCTGTTTACATTACCACGGCGGTTGAGTATGACGGCTCGCTTTCCGGGGCAAGGGTGAGGGAAGGGATTTCATGGGGCAAGGTTTCCGAAAAAGCGAAATATGTTACGATTGAGGGAGATGCTACCATTCTCCTGCCCTTGATGCTCGGGGCTCTTGTTGAGAGGTTGTGATCTTTTTTCTTTTTATATTCGTAAAACCAATAAGTATAATAAAGTAATACTAAAAAGTAAGAAAATGCTTAAATTAAAGAGTAGAATAGGGCCAAAGGGGCAGGTTGTGATACCAAAACCGATAAGGGACAGTTTCGGCTTTGAACCGGGAAGTGAGGTATATTTCCATATCGAGAAAGAAAATGTGGTTATTGAAAAGAAATCCGGGGAGGAAATTTTAGAAGAACTTCTAAATCGCTGCCCCAGGAAAAAATTACCAGATAATATTGACTGGGATGAATTATATGGTTCACAATTTGGAATAAAAAAGAAATAAGAATGAGATACATCGATTCAAATGTGTTCATATATGCATATCTGGATACAGGAGAGAAAAGGGAACGGTCAGAACAGATATTAAAAGAAATAGTTCAGGGCACTTCTGCGATCACCTCCGCACTCACAATTAATGAGATCGTGTGGGTTATATGGAAAGAAACCGGCGACCGGGAAATTGCAATAGAACAGGCGCTTCAAACACTTGAACTGCCAAATCTCCTGGTGCTTGATGTAACCGCAAGAGACATGTACTCTGCATTAAATTACATGAAAAAATACCAGAGATTAAAGCCAAGAGATGCGATTCATCTCTCTGTTTCCATGCGTGCAGGAGTGTTCCGGATAGTTTCCGATGATTCCGATTTTGACGATGTGGGTGAAATCGAAAGAGAACCTCTAGGTTAATTTTTTCAAACCATCTCATCCAGATCCGTAAACCCCGCCTCAACCCCCGCCAATCCAGGCAGGTAGTAAGCCGCCTTTGCAGAGTTCACAATAACCCTTTCAGCGATCTCCTCAACGGGAGTTACAACCATGCAGGTGTCGCATAATATCTTTCCGCCTGATTTTTCAACAATTTCCGTAAAACCTCTTTCATCAGCAAGTTTTTTAATTTGCCGGGAGGTGCAGATCCAGAAATCCTTTTTTACCTTTTTATCTTTCAATAATCCTGCGATTTCTTCAATTTCGTTTAATGAGCAGTGAGGACAGCCAACCGCAATCAACTCCTTTTTCTTATTTTTATTAAAGGTAAAGTTTTTTAAATAATCGTTAAAATCGCCGTCATTAATCGAGATTCTGCTCTCGATATCCGCCGCATTTTCCGGCGTAACGCCTTCGATCTGGAACATCCCGCAGGAGCCGACGCCCAGCGCAGCACTTAATGCCTTTGCCTGGTCTTCAGTAACGCTTCTTTTAAATTTGAATGCCGGAATTCGGGTTCCGACTTTCTTGCCGATCATATACCCGAGAGCGGAGTAATCACGGGTGGAATTTAACCTCGCATCTACCCTGACTTCAACCTTTGCGATGCGGTTCTCGTCCAGATGAAGTCCGTAGTTCGGGGTTTTTCCAATTATTGCAGATGCTAAAGCGCTGATTCCACTTTCCCTGTTCGTTCTTGCCCCGAGCATGGAATTGGCAAAACATACGGCAGATGACTCCGCCCATGAAATGTGCTCGCCGAATTCAGGCCTGTTCGTGGTTAGATAAGGCACGCAAGTGTATGATTCTTCAACTCCCATCCTCTTAAAGCAGTCAATGATTTTTAACTGCTTTTTGGCAAAGTTCACGGGGATTTTCTGCTTCTTCCAGTTCTTCAAATCCATCCCGCAGGGATTCAGGGTTGTCTTAACGCAGACCTTCGCATCTTTTGCAAAATCATCCAGGAACTCCAACCCGGCGTCACCTATGGTTTTGTATGAAACCCCTGAAACATGGGCGGATGTTACTGGGATAAGTTTGTCCGCATTATAAATGTCTCCAAGTGCCGCAAGGATTTGCATTGACTTCTGCTTTGCTTTTCCTTCTTCTCCGTCAAGTATTTTTTCTTCTTTGGTTGTTAGGTGCATTTATTTTAGTGTGATCTCATTGATACGGATCTATTTTATACTGATTCTCCTTAGCATCATAATATAAAACCAATTCGTTTTCAATAAACAAAAGAATCAATTTTCCAGTTATTCCGTCATATAACGCCATACCTGTAACCTCACGCTCTTCTCGTTTCTTCTCATGCTCATGTAAATGCAAAGCCCAAATCCACCTAAACCTAAAGTGTAAGAAAGGAATTTTTTTAATTCTTTTCATTAGAAACTCTCCAAATGATGGGTCGTCGAATTTCGCTGTAGTAACACCTATAACAAACTGCTCTGTATTTATCAACATAGGTCTTATAGGGTAATCTCTTTTATCGATATTACCCTTCAAGTATAAGTCGTTTAAAACTATGTGGTGAGTAAGAATGATCTCTTCATATGCTGCTTTAACAGCGGGTGGTACCCCTACAACAGCCTTTTGAATTGTCGTATCCTCGGAATATCCCATCTCCTTCTTATATTGATCTGTTGTGTCCCATGCTTTTTCTAGGTCATCCTTTTTTATTTCTATATATGGAAATTTAGTTTGATCGTGCAGGATAAAACCATCAATCTCACCAGATTCTTTATTCATTGTGTGCCCTATGAGAACTATCGTATGAAATCCCGGCTCATGATCATCCCACCATTCCAACTTACTAACATCCACACCAAGAATAACCGGCAGTCCTGATTCAACATACGCATAGATTATGTTATACAGCTCATCAAAAGAAAAATTTTTAAATGACTCCATGCTGGTATCATAAACAAAAGATTCACAACTGTTCATTTTTAAAAGCCGAGTAATGTTCTCAAAAGCCAAACCCTGATAATCCGAGAAATAATGCCCTGTAGCCGCCTTTTGAATTTCTGGTATTGGTGCTGATTTAACATTACGTCCACTTTTATTTTCCAAACATTTAAGAGCAATCCACACCGATGCTTGGGCGCAAGCACCAAAGTAATAATTTGGCATTATAAAAGGTACGCATTTAATCCAATTGCCATATGCGTTAACATCGCAGAGACATTTGATATAATAACCATTATCTTCTGCCATATGTTTTGGCGGTTTTATGTACATTTCTGATATTTCAGATGCAAACTCCTGATGACTTTTAGGGGATGTGGGTTGTACGGGTCTTAAGTTACAAATACCCCAATCTTTTTTCCTATACTCTAAACAAAGCCTCGTTATCCAAGGAGTTGCCTGGGGATCGTCTCGGAATAAGTTTTTATATTCAGAATACCAATTTTCGTCCAATGCACCTTCTTCAATCTTCCCAAGTTTAAGTTTTGAAGAATAAATTCTTTTGTTAATTTTATCAAAAATAGGGGATATGGTCACCATTTCTAAATTTAATCGCTGGTAAGAACCTAAATAGTTAACCTACATGGGGTAGTTGGCATTAGAATTCTTGCGGTTTGTTCTCTTTTTTTTTCTTGTCTATACCTCTCAATCTCTTCAATAACTTCAGTAATACTGGGATTCTTCATACTTCTAATCCTTAATACTAACTCTTCAGGTGGATCTGGTATCTTACCGGCATTAGTTGTCAATTTAATATTTTCCATTTTTATACATCAAATAAATTTCCAGACATATATAAATATGTATTTTATGCATATAAATTGTTTTAGCATTTTGCCCTTGACGCTATGAACCTCTCTATTGATCTGTCGTATGTTCTCTCCGCATCCGGCGGGAAAAAACATGCAGGAAGTTCATTTGCCCGCAGATGATGCCTGAGGCATTCGCAGCAGACCCCTTTTCTTGAGCAGGGCTCATAGGTGCACGGGCAGTTCTCTTTATTTTCGGTGAAATTTGCACATCCCTCCATTTTTATTAATTAAGAGGAATATAAAGTATTCATTTCTTCTCAAAAAACTTCACCAGGTTCACAACGGTCTCGTTCACAGGCGTTTCAATTCCGCGTTCTTTTCCTAATTTAACGAATGCCCCGTTCAAAAAATCGATCTCTGTTTTTCCTTTTTTAAGATCGTGGAGCATTGACGGTCTGTGCTGCGCCGTGGGAGGAAGCTGCTCGTTACTCAGGTAATCAAGATATTCCTCTGGAGTTTCCCAGAACAATTCAACTCCTTTCGCGTTCGCGACACAGAATGCTTCCTCAATGATTTTTTCAATGATTTTCCATGAACTTTCATTTGCCAGTTTGCCGTAATTCACGCCCAGGATCGCTCCCAGCGGATTCAAAGCCGCGTTGTATAATGCCTTACCAGATGTGCCTCTGGATATTCCCAACGGCATCGGTTGGGATTTCAGCGTCGTTAAATATTTCAACAATTTCCTTTAACTCCTTGTCTACCCTATTATCCAGCCTTCCGATTTTGACATTATCCGCAAAAACCGTCACCCTGGTATGTGCCGGTCCTGCAATCTCAAATCCGATGATGACCATGCCCCCCAGCACCTTATCCGTATATTTCGCGATTATTTCTTCATTCCCGATCCCGTTCTGAAGGCTTAAAACATACGCGTCTCCGATCAAGGGCTTTATCTGCCGCATCGCCTTTTCCGTGTCAAAAGCTTTTGTTGTGAGAAGGATAAGATCATACTCTGCCGCCGGGGTTTTTATATCGGTCACCGCTTTAAGACCCTTAACCTTATGCCCTCCCAATATTCCCGTTATCGTAAGCCCTTCGGTTTTTACGGGTGCCAGATACATTTCCCTTCCAACCAGGGTCACGTCATGCGATCTTTTCCCGTCCGCATCCCTTGCTTTGGCAAGAAACCCCCCGAAACTCATGCCCAAAGCCCCCGCACCCATAACCACGATTTTCATTATATTATGGTATTGTTATAAATTCAAAAGAAAAATCTATTTCCCCCACAGCCTCTTCCTGTTCGCTTCCAGCAGGTTGTCCTCCCCCCCGAGATATTCCGCGAAACTTTTTACCTTTTTGGTCTCATAAACCTCCCTGAATCTTCCCCTGTACTTTAAATCCCTCAGGAGGTGATGATCCAGAATCACCTCGCAGTTCGTTTCTTTTATGATTTCCAGCAGGTTTGATTTTGCCGCATCCAGATTCGCGTAACTGAATTTCCAGCCCAAAAAATAAGACGGCGGGCCATCAACCAAAAGCAAATCGGGGTTTTCACGGATTATATGATCTCTCGCATTCTCAACTACCGGGCCCTGGACATCAGATGCATGCAGCAATTTAAAATTCCCGGTCTCGATCACGCACATAAGCACAAAACCCAGGCGAACGCCCTCCGGCCCGTGAGGAACCGGCTGCGAGAATTTTATCTTTAAATTTTCGTCAAAACCGCGGCTGTTAAAAAACTCCGAATCAAACTCTTTGCCGTCACAATAAATCAGGTCGCATCTGTCATTGAACCTTTTTTTAAACTCTCTCCCACGCTGCTTTTGACTTTTATTTATGTTCTTTTCAATGGATTTTGCAAAAACGACCTTTCCTTCATAAAAATCTTCATCCGGATCGTAATGGTCGTAGTGGTAATGTGAAATGGTCAGGACATCGCATTTTTCAGCAATTTCCCTTATCTTCTTTTTTGATTCGTCCAACGCAAGCAATTCTTCTTCTGCCGGAGGCAGACCATATCTTTTCGGGCCTAAAGCGGCACCTGGGTCGATAAAAACCTTCAATTTTCCTATTTCAACAAAGGTAGCCATACTCCTGACCCCCAGGGATTCGGACGCCACCGGAACAATTTTCATTTATTGTTTATTTGATTTATATTTTTGAAAGTAATATTATTAAGGACAAAGATGAAGTTTAGAATTTTAGCCCTTGTCATGGTTATTCTGGTACTCGGCATTTGTGATGTGAGCGGGATTATTGAATGCAGTGATATTCCCTCGGAAAGATGGGGGCAGCCGTCCATGTGTGAAGACGCGGACAG
>MCBC01000034.1 GCA_001723855.1 Candidatus Altarchaeales archaeon WOR_SM1_86-2
CGCTTCCCTGTATTCTTTCTCAGCCTCCTCATATCTTTCTAAGTCCTCCAACAAAATTCCTAAATTGTTGTGTGCTTCCGCATCTTCAGGATTAAGTCGTATCGCCTCTCTGTATTCTTCCTCTGCCTTTTCAAAGTCCCCTAAATTATAGAATAAATTACCCCTATTAAAGAATTCTTCAGCATCCTTATCTATCGCTATTTCTTTTTCCCTCTCATTTATCTTATTTAATTCAAAAACAACTTCATTTGCCAACTCACATTCATTTTTAAATTCTATTTGCTGTAATTTTGAGAGTTCTTTTGTTTCAGAAACTTTAATTTTTTTGATTTTAGAGTTAGTGAAGTAATCACAACAATAAAATATTTACAACTCTCAAGTGCAGAATTTATTTCTTTTTTCCACTCTTTGCCTTTATCTATACTCAGGTCTGCAAGAAATGAAAAATAACCACATTTCTCTAATGCATCCTTTAAATGCTCTGCGTAACTTTTTCCTGTTTTTGTTTCATAACTTATGAATGTGTCGTAGTTTTGCATTTTTATAAGCATTAAAAGATCATGGTTTCCAGACCTTTATTTCCTTTATCCTTTCAAAATCGTTATCAGATGTTGCGATATTTTTTATCCCGTAAAAATCCATGACCGACAGGTGCAGTGCATCTCTCGGGAGCATATTATCATTCAGCGTACGGGAAAAGAGTTTTATTGTGCTTGAAGAGTGGACAGGCAGGATTTTCAGCCCCTTATAATTCTCTATTATAAACAAAAAGGTTATCAATTCAGGTTTTGCTTTACTCAATAATTCAGGTTTCTTCTTCAATTTGTGGAAGACATGGGCGTTGGTTTCCACATCCAGGACATACTTCAATCGTTCAACTATAATCTTAAAACAAACTTCATCTATCACAAGCGGGGAAATTACCGCGTTTATCTTCCCGGTCTCTACTTTTTTCAGGAAATCCGTACATGTTTTTAGATATTCAATATTTTCCAGGATTACATAGGTGAAAATATTTGAGTCAATATAAATTTCCTGATCTAAATTGAATTTTTCCAACTCCATTTTTGACATAAAACCCTAAACCCTGTCAAGTAGATACTCCGAGTATTCAGATTTATCATATTCCTTGTTTTTTGTTTCAACCAGACCAACAAGCATATCCGTAAGATTGGATGTCTTTTTCATTGCTATTAAGCCCGTTTTTCTGACAATCAGGATTACTTTTTCACGTTTACTGATTCCCATATCCTTAAACACACTCCTTGGCAATGTGGTTTTCGGTCCAAGAGATACCTCCATGACTTTCATTTTATAATTTTTAATTAATTATGTTTTCTTTAAAATAAAAAATAGTGGTTTAAGGGGCACCCGCAGAATTATTTTTTCATCTCATTCAACCATTTTTTGATATACTTTAGTTCTTCTTCATATATCTCTTTCAGTTCTCCTTCAATATCATCCCCCCTCATATTCATTTCACAATTATCCTTCATATTCTTCAGGATTCTTATTCTTGTTTTTATATCCTCTTTATTTACCTCCACTTTACGCCCTTCCAGTTCCTTCACCCAATCCTTCATAACTCTAATATCGTTCTCTATCGCTTCTATATCCTCTCCCTCAAGTTCCTCATCTTCATCCAATACCGTACAATAGCATTCAATTTCAGATCCCAATGCAAGAATTTTCCATTCTAAAAGTTCATCATTTGTCATTTTTTAAATAATCATACAACTTTTTTAAATTAAAATTAAAATAAGAAATTTATGCAAACAATTTGTTAATATCCTCTTTGTTTAGTTTCTTAAAGAGCCCGTCGTCCACCGCGATCACATTTTTAACCAGATCCAGTTTGCTTTCCTGAAGCTGGAGGATTTTCTCTTCAATGCTGTCTTTCGTAATCGCCTTGTAAACGAAAATGTTCTTTTCCTGCCCGATACGGTGGGTTCTGTCGATGGCTTGCATCTCAGCAGCCGGATTCCACCATGGATCAACAATAAACACATAATCCGCCTCAGTGAGATTCAAACCCAGGCCCCCGGCTTTCAAACTAATGAGAAACGCCCGCATATCAGGATCCTCCTGGAACTGCTCCACAACCTGTTTTCTGTTGCGCGTGCTCCCGTCAAGATAGGAAAACCTGATGCCCTTCCTTTCAAATTCACCGCGAAAAACCCCGAGCATTTTAACAAAGGAGGAGAAAACCAGGACCTTATGTCCCTCGGCGATAACCTCTTCAATCTGCTCCATCAGCATGTTTAACTTGCCGGAGTCGCCGGTAAAACTTTCATCAACAAGCACGGGATGGTTGCATATCTGTCTCAATTTCATGAGCCCCTGCAGTATCTTAAACCTGGACTTCATGAAACCCTCCTCCTTTATCGTCGTTTCAATCTCGTTTCTGATCCTTGATTTCCAGAACTCATACACTTCCCTTTGTTTTCGATCCATCTCACAGTAGGATACCGAGATTTGTTTTTCCGGGAGGTCTTTTGCAACCATCTCTTTTTTGCGCATCAGCAAAAACGGGTTGATCATGTTTTTAAGGGCTTTTGTTTTATCTTCGTCCTTTTCCTTTTCAATGCTTTTTGCAAAGTTTTTTTTGAAGTAATCCATATTCCCCAGAAGCCCGGGATTGAGAAATGCGAACTGGGACCACAATTCAAATGAATTGTTCTCGATCGGTGTTCCGGTCATCGCCAACTTATGCTTTGATTTCAGCCCATATATTTTTTTAGCGGTCTTTGAGAGAGGATTCTTTATGTGCTGCGATTCATCAAGGATAACATAATGGAACTTTTTATTTTTAAATATGTTCGCGTCATTCCTTAAAGTTCCGTAGGTGGTGAGGATTATATTCGCTTTCTTTTTCCAGATTTGTTTGCCTTCCCTTACTCGTTCCGATCCGTGATGAATATAGACCTTCAGGGAGGGAGTAAACTTCTTAACTTCATTCACCCAATTGAATACGAGAGATGTCGGAACCACTACCAGCGAAGGTGTTTTAATCCCCCGCTCTTTTTCGTAAAGCAGCAAACTCAATGCCTGGACCGTCTTACCAAGACCCATTTCATCCGCCAGGCACCCGCCAAAAGAAAAGTCCTTTAGAAAATGCAGCCAATCATATCCTGCTTTTTGATACTCCCTCAGTTCTCCATCCAGTTTTTTTGGAAGGGAAACGTTTCTTATCTCCCTGAAACCGGAAAACTTCTCTTTCATCTGTTTGAACCTTTTGTCCACTCTGGACTTTTCCGAAATATCGAGCAGTGCCTCTACCAGGGCAATCTGCGATCTTGATGCCTTTGCATTTCCATTTTTTTCGTCCCGCTCCAGAAGACCAACTGTCCCGGATAGTTTCTCAAGCCACTTTTTTGGAATGACACCTCTTGTTCCATCGCTCAGTTTAACAAATCGCTCGTGGTTGTTTACATGCGAAATTATTTCGTCAAAAGGAACCTTTTCCGCACCATATGACACATCACCCTTTAAATCAAACCAGTCAATCCCGCTTGAGACCTCTAATCTCAGTTTCGGCTCATGAGGTGCGATCCGGGTGTTGAGCAATTCGGATGCGCCATAAATTTCATAACCCCTGGTGATCAAGTCATTTGCCACATCAACCAACCAGAGATACGGATCTGTTGCGGGAACAAGGAAATCGTCGCAATCTGTTGTATGGTGGTCTAAAAGGTTGGCGAAATATTCTTTTTCTTTTTCCCTGTCCCGTTGTATCCTGATGATTTTTTCCCTGTCGTTTTTAAACACTATATCCTGCTTTTGTGTGTATAGGACTTCCTGTTTATCATAAAGGAATCGCAGTTCAATACTAAATGATGTGCCATAGTCCCTCAGAAACAAGCGAGGAACCGGCTCAAATCTTTGTTCCTCCACATCATAGTTTTCCGGAAGTGTAATTTTACCTATGGCGGACAGCGTCAAATAATATTTTTCTATAAAGGCATTCAGTTGATTGAGTTCCAATTCCGCATTTGAAAACCCTGCTAACTTCTTTATGATCTCCGGCTGGGAACAGTCCAATTCAAAGATAATAAAACCATTCTTTTCATTTTCAAAGATGGAAACCCACAAGGGGTGCTTTCCAAGGAAAGTGACGTTCTTTTTATTTATCTGAAACTTTTTTTCTCCGATGTTTACCATTAATTTCAAAACGGATTTTTTTCGTTTTTTTTCTTCGCTTATCTTAATCTCAATTTCGCCTTTTTCGCTCGGAAATACACAATTTTCAAATGCATGGGGGTCTGCCATATACAGTTTCCTCATCTCAGCCAACAACTTGCTGTCGCTTTCTTTAAAATTTTGCTTAATAAGTTTTTCTGATGAACTCCTCCATCTCTCTTCATTCTCCAGACTCCAGATAAATGAATTAAAGATTCTTTTCCTGTTGTTTGGTATCGTATCCTCGTATTCTTTTAGAAACTTAGTCGTGACCTGTGACGGTGTCCCGAGTCCGCAGGATTTCAGAATACATCTTTTTTCTATTAAGAGAGAGAACTTGCTGTAAGGACGGGTATCTTTCTCTGCCTTGAAATAAAACATATAATTTCTTGTATGCTTTACTTTTGGTTCTTCCAGGGATATGGAATCAAGCTCGCGAGTGAAACGATTGAACCGTTCCGAGCGGATTTGGGAGATGAATTCCTCTTTCACTTCCGATATTTGTTTTTTGTTCTTTTGCAAGAATATTGCAAGCAAGGATGCTGCGACATGTTTGCAATCTGCACGCCCGTAACCGGTACAATTGCACTCGGTACCAAGTGGATATGAGAGATTGTAATTTCCTCTTGTGATTTTGACCATCGCATTCCCCACAATGTCCTTTTGCCACGGGTAAGTGTGTCGTGTGATTTTTTCATCTATTTCCGCGGTCATTCGCTTATTAGTCAATGACTTTATCTCAACCTTTTTTTCTTTTAAGAGATCGAAGGCGTCTAAGATGGATTGTTTTGAAGTGTGTCCTCTAATGTCCTCCAATGTGATGTCCCATGGTTCTTCATCCTCATTATCTTTTTTATCGCCTTTGAACTCATAGAGAAACTCAAGTAAAACCGCGACAATATGTTTGCAGCCGTAACCGTCATAAGGGCAGTCGCAGTCAGCACTGATACCATCCTCGTCAAAGTAAATCTCAACATCATATATGCCATAGTTTCCATCGACTTTGGCTGTAATCTCTTTTTTGTCCCGCGACACATCCATGCTTCTTATCTTCCCGCGGCGATAATAACTTTCCCCTCTTCCAAATATCCTTTTTGAATCGGCAAACCTTCTGATGTCATTCTCTGTTAGGTCTTCTGGCTGCATTTTTTTAATTACCATACTGGAAGTATCTTCTTTTCATAACCCCTTTACTGGCGTCATAGCGGTGATCTCTTCATCCCGATCAAGTCTCGGCAGCAGATTGATTATTGCTTTGCCCTTTGCATGGCGTCCAGCAGTCGGAATCCTGTAGGTTTTGAGCCAGAACACCCTCCCCTTGTTTGTAAAGAACAGTATGTAGTCGTGGGTGTTTGCGATAAATAGGTCCACAACAGAATCCCCCTCATTGGGTCTCATACCTATAAGTCCGACCCCTCCTCTTTTTTGCTGCGCATACGTATCCACCGGGAGTCTTTTAATATAGCCGGAATCCGTTACGCTGACGATCATATCCTCCTCGGCAATCAAATCCTCGATATCCAGGCCGAAATCTTCAGTAAGGTCTATTTCCGTTCTGCGTTCATCGCCGTATTTTTCCTTTAACTCCAGTAATTCATTTTTGATAATTTCCAGCATCCTTTCTTCACTCCCGAGTATCCCCTTCAGCTCCTCGATCAATTTGAGCAGTTCTTCATACTCCCGCTTCACACCTTCCATCTCCATGGAAGTCAGTTTCTGCAGTCTTATCTCAAGTATGGCTTTTGCCTGTATCTCACTCAAATCAAAACTATTCATTAAACCCTGTTTTGCATCCTCGACCGTTCTGGATTTGCGAATGAGTTTGATCACGGCATCAATGTTATCCAACGCGATAATTAACCCTTCCAGTATATGTGCTCTCGCAAGTGCTTTATCTAACTCATATTGAGTTCTGCGGGTAACAACATTTTTTCTATGGGTGACATAGTGGCGTATTATCTCCACAAGCGTTAAAACTTTAGGCTGGTTATTTACCAATGCCAGGTTAATGACCCCGAAGGTCACTTCCATCTGGGTATGCTTGAATAGCTGGTTCAGCACAACCTCTCCCATAGTATCTCTTTTTAGTTCAATTACTATCCGCATCCCTTCCCTGTCCGATTCATCTCTTAAATCGCGTATGCCTTCAATCTTTTTATCCTTAACCAGGCGGGCAATGGTTTCGATTAAATTTGCCTTGTTTACCATATACGGGATCTCCGGGACAATGATCCTGCCGGCTTCATCATCAACATCTGCCTTCGCCCTGACTTTTATGTGACCTTTTCCCGTGGCGTATGCCTGCCTTACTCCCCCCAACCCGCAGATTATGCCGCCCGTGGGGAAATCCGGTGCTGTTATCACTTCCATTAACTCCTCCACGGAAATCTCCGGGTTCTCGATGAACATCACAATCCCATCCACAACCTCATTCAGATTATGGGGGGGCATATTGGTCGCCATTCCAACCGCTATCCCGGAACTGCCGTTGACCAGTAAATTCGGCAATTTCCCGGGCAGGACAACCGGTTCCTTTAGAGAACCATCATAATTCGGGCTGAAATCCACGGTATTTTTTTCAATATCGGCAATCAATTCCTCTGAAATCTTTGCCATTCTTGATTCCGTATATCGCATCGCTGCTGCTGTATCACCATCAACGCTTCCGAAATTCCCCTGCCCATCGATCAAAAGATAACGCATAGAAAAGTCCTGAGCCATTCGCACCATTGCATCATAGACAGCCGTATCGCCGTGAGGGTGATACTTTCCAAGAACATCTCCGACTATGCGGGCAGATTTTTTGTAGGGCTTTGATGAGGTCGAACCCGACTCATACATCGAGTAGAGAATTCTTCTGTGCACAGGCTTTAAGCCATCTTTAACATCCGGCAAAGCCCTGCCCACTATAACGCTCATTGAATAATCAATATAGGACTTCTTCATCTCATCCTCTATATAGCGGGTGATTACCCTTTCTTTCTTTTCCATGCTTTTTGATAAAAGTTTTTTATAATATTAAGTTTAAAATAAAATATAGAAATGATTATCGGCGTTTACGGGGAAAAAGACTCTGGGAAGACCACCCTGGTCGAAAGGTTGGTAAGGGGGTTGGTAAAGAAAGATTACAGGGTTGGGACGATAAAGCACATACATTATGATGATTTCTCGGTTGATACGGAAGGCAGGGATACATGGAAGCATAAAAACTCCGGGGCAAGCATTGTCGTTTCCTCGGCACCAAACGAAACAGCGTTTATCTTCAAATGCGGGCTGGAATTTGATGCGATTTTAGAGAACCTGGATAAATTCGATCTTGACATTATCATTGTGGAGGGCTATAAAAAAGAAAATATAGACAAGATCCTGGTTGGCGAGGGTAAAGAGGAGCCCAACACGATCTTCAAATATAAAGATAACCTGGATGATATCCTGGAATATATTGAAAGCAATGTGAGAAAGGACCATGTGGTGGTCAGGGTTAACAACAAGAAAATTCCCTTGAGCAAATTCCCGGAAGATATGGTTAAAAACACCATTCTCGGGTTAATTTCATCGCTGAAGGGTGCCGGGGGGTTGGAGGAGGTTGAGGTTAAGATTAGTGTGTAGTTAACATTTCTCTAAAAGAAAGTTGAAATATGCAAAATCATTTTATAAAAACCACATTCTTCATCCCCCTAAAGTGCTCATCCCCTGTAACTACTTTCCCATTAACTCTTTTCGCGCATTCCAAAACAAAACAATCCCCTAAACCGAAGTCCTTTATCTTCTTTCTCATTTCAGCATGAATCTTACCGGCATTCTTAGCCATATTAAAATCAATATCCACTATCCGGGATAATATGGTCATCGCATTCAGTGCAACTTTAACATCCGCACCTGATCGTTTTGCTTTGCTTACGATCTCTGCAATACTAATCGCCGATGTATATACCTCACTTTCTGATTCTAAAATTTCCTTTACTTTCCTCCCGGCTTTACTGCCATCCAGGTACTCAACCCAGGCATAAGAGTCTATAACATATTTCATTCTATATCATATTCATCCTCTTTTGTAAATGGACCTATACCTTTCAAAGCACCAAAAAAATCCACTGTTGGCTTTTTAATCTCCATCTCAACTAATTCATCCTCGTGCAAATTCAGGCTCTCCCTTATCCCTTTCGGTATCGTTGCCACCAACGACCCTCCAACCTTTCTAACCTTTACATATGCCATGGTAATTTTATTATTTAATTATATTTAATGTTTTATTTAATTATATGTATGATTATATTTAAAAATAAAAACATTAATGGTGCAATAAAAAATTCCCTTGAGCAAATTCCCGGAAGATATGGTTAAAAACACCATTTTAGGCTTGGTTTCATCGCTGAAGGGCGCCGGGGGGTGGAGGATGTTGAGATCAGGATCAGGATGTGATAGCAATATATTAAAATTATTATCTCCGTGCTGCTATCCTGGCTAACCAACTTCTCTCCAGGATGACTGCACCATCGGGACATATCTCATGGCAGCAATAACACTCGATACACTTCTCCCGGTCGATGGTCGGATATGGATCTAACCGCAGGGCTCCGACCGGACAACCTTCCTCGCAGGTGCCGCATCGCACGCACTTTTCCATATTTATTCTGGGTCGAGCATAAAGGAAGCGATTGAGTGTGCCCATGAGCCAGGAAGGAATGTTTGACTGCCATGAAGGCGGTCGCTTGAATTTAATCTCCATGTCCTCGACTTTCTCCCCCAGGACTTTGATATTGCTCATATCTCCATTGCCTATGCCCCTGTCCGCAGCTATCCTGGTGGTGTGAATCTCCATGGGCTTAAATCCAATGATGCGAGAAGCTACAGCATCCAGTGCAACGCCGTCATCTGATGCCAGTATCACCCCAGCATGCTTCAAATCACCGTGAGCCGGTCCGTCACCTTCCATCCCGACCACGCCATCCATAATGGTCAGAGTGGGTCGGATCAAGGAGTAAATGTCCACCAGCGCCTCGCTAAAGCCCTCGGTGCCCTGTGCATGAAGATCCCTCCTTGTCCTGGGTGGCACGACCCCGAACATATTCTTCACCGCACCCGTGAATAGAGTGAGACCATGGGTCTTGAGTTTCGGCATAGAGATGATTATGTCCGCATCCAGTGCTGTTTTGGCTACATGAAGCGAGTATGGTTTTTTGCCAGCGGGAGCGGGAACCTCGACAAACCCTCTGGTTTCGAACAGGAACGCCTCGACTCCAGATTCCCTGGCAGCCGCTTCAAGTCCCGATTCGACCATAGCGAGTGCGGCTGCATCACCGTTATGTACGATAGCCGGGGTATCCGCCACAACGGGTACGCCCCCCGCCTCTTTCACCTGCTTGATAGCCGCTTTAACAATACCCGGGTGGGTATTAACCCCCTCCTTAGCCCTTAGCAGATTTACCTTCAGCAGCACCCTGTCACCGGGTTTGATATACTGCTTCATGCCGCCAAGGAGGTCAATGCTTTGTTTAACGGCGCAGTTAATATTCTCTTGCTCGTAGTCTGCGCATTTGACGAGCGCTACTTGACTTTTTCCTGTTTTTGTTTTTCTCATTTTCCTCTAACTCAATTAATTATTTTGCCTACCAATTCCGGTTCCATGAACCCCCGGGGATAATACTTTTTTTCCGCGCGGGATTTGTTCTGACACCAGCAACGGCAATCATTAGTGCTTCGC
>MCBC01000035.1 GCA_001723855.1 Candidatus Altarchaeales archaeon WOR_SM1_86-2
TTCTTATTATTCTTTATATTAAAAATTAAATTATAAAAATCAAATCAAATGGATATATTAATCATCGCTGGCAGCAAGTCGGATGAAAGTGTTGTGAAAAAGGCCGCCAGGGTCCTGGATGAAGCAAACGCTTCGTATGGAGTTGAGTATTGCTCGTTTCACAGACAGCCGAAGCGTCTGGAGGAGGTTGTTAAGGGCAGTGATGCCAGGGTGTTTATAGCGATTGCCGGTTTGTCTGCTGCTCTTCCCGGGGCTATAGCAGCCCTTACGGATAAAGTCGTCATCGGAGTTCCCGTTTCTGCAAAGCTCGGCGGTTTAGATGCACTGCTTGCGATCGCACAGATGCCGAAGGGCGTGCCGGTGGCTTGCGTTGGAATCGATAATGGAGAAAATGCTGCGCATCTCGCACTGAGGATTCTGGGGGCATAGAATTAGAGTCACTGCCTTGGGATTAAACTGTGATACGCACTGCATGCGTCATCATCATGTGTTTTGATACTATGGGTTGGATTATATTGATTTGAGAACGGATTTAACCGGCAGAACATAAATCAAATTCAAAAATAACGGCAAGACAAAATACTGAAAATTAGACAGACCAAAGATGAGGTAAATCAATATGCAGGTTGAGTATGAGAGCAGCAGGGTAAAAGCTATTATCCGCGAGTATTTTTTGTTAATCAAGAGGAAAGTGATCCAGACAAGCAGAGGAAAAAATATTTTCATATTGTTGATGTAGGAAAACCCGAGAAAAAAGATTATCATATTATTCAAAACAACAGAGGATTGTGCCGAGACCATCAGCCTTCCCTGTAACTCCGGCAGAGAAGAATTAAATTTCCTGAATGCAAGCATTAAGAGTAAAGTTGAAAATGCAAATAGCAGTCCTGTAAGGATGGTGACCAGGATCAATTTGTGCAGAGGCAAGCCTAAAATAACAACCATTCTTTGATTGCACTCTAAATACAGGCCGTATCTTGAAGCCGACAGAAACGTGGAAAGATAATCCAGGCTGGTTAAAATGAACGCAAATACCGGGAGCACCCACCAAAAATCGTTTTTCTTTAATCTAAAAATTTTCATGATAACTTTATTTTAGTTCCCCCTATTAGATATCGGATTGTGAATAATGCCGTGCTCA
The DNA here is from genome assembly GCA_001723855.1 of Candidatus Altarchaeales archaeon WOR_SM1_86-2. Next base: position 1,142 of record MCBC01000035.1, read on the forward strand.
TACTTCACCCCTCAGTTTTTTTGCATAATGTAGGATTGATTCTAACTGGGATGCGGTCTGTATCGACCCTGGCCTCTTTGCCCTTATCTCACGGACGGCATCTTCAGGATTTTTACCCACATATACTAAATAAGCCGCAAGCATGGTACCTGTTCTTCCGAGACCTGCATGACAGTGCACCACCACTCCCACCCCCCGGTTATCCATCCCGGCAACATAACTTACAAATTTTTCAATCTGCGATATTGCGGGGGCTGTGAAGTCCTCAACAGGCAGATGCAGATACTTGAAATCTTTAGCGATCGCATTTGAGTCAATGGCATTTTCCGTCAGAGAGACAATCGCACTGATTCCATTTTCTCTGAGAAATCTCAGATCATCATCAAGGTCCGCATAGTATCCGGGACACTCGGAGCCCGCCAGTTTATTTTCGATTATCCAGCTAAACCTCTCCATTTTTAATTTTTAAATTATAGATAAAATTCAATTAATTACTGCTCAAACCTTCAAATCTCGTCCCTACGACCTGTGAAATTCCATCACTCATCGCCACCCCCACTACTGCTTTAGCATATTTCATGATCTCCTCGTTGTGGGTTACTAAAATAAACTGGGCACCGGAATCGCGAAGCATCCTGGCCAATCTCATTGAGTTTTTTCTGTCCAAAGCGGCATCTAATTCGTCGACAACATAAAATACGGATGGCTTGTATCGCTGGATGGCTAAAAGAAACGCAGCGCTCGTTAATACTTTCTCGCCGCCGGACATTGCATCCAGATGCAAAAGTTTTTTACCTCCTGGAGATGCCTCTATTAAAAGCCCGGAATTTGAAATATCTTCCGGATCAGACAATACCAAAGTGCCTTTGCCGGAAGAAAGCTCTGCAAATATCTCCTCGAAATTTTCTTTTACTCTCACATAACAGTCCATAAAAACCTCTTTCTTTCTTTTTTCAATTTTATCCATAAGGTCAAATATGGATTCTTTTTCTTCCTTCAGCGTGTCTAACTTCTCTTCAATCCCGCCAACCTCGTTGTTCAATATATCATAGTTTTCAATCGCTTTCAGGTTAACAACACCGAAGCCGTCTAATTTCTCTTCCAGGTCAGAGACTTTTTCTTTTAACTTTGCCAGCGGCATGGAAACAAATTCCGACGCGGAATATTGCTCGAACTCTTCTCTCAAATCATCTATCTGCGTTTCTATTTTTGCTTTCCTTACCATCAGCATCGATTCCCTCTCCCTGACCTCTTCAAGTTCGCTTGCAAGTTCATCCTTATGTGTATTTAAATTCATTATTTCCGACTCAGCATTATTCTTTTGCCCCATATAGGTTTCAATTTCATCTGCAGTATCCTTATGCTCTTCCTCCAGAGTCCCTAATTCTTTTTTTAATTTTTCCAACTCCGAAGATATTTTCTTTTTATCTTCGGTCAGATGCTTTTTCTCCTTAAACAATTCTTCGAGTTTCTCTTCCAGTTCCGAGACCTGGGACTTCAGACTTTGACCTTTTTCATTCAACTTCCCATGCGATATGTCTATGTCCCTTTTTTTATCCTTTAACTCCCCCATGTAATCAAGGTTTACATCCTCTCTTTTCTTCATCAACTTATCCGCTTTTTTCTCGTATACCCCCAGGTCGTGCTGGAGGGTTTTAATATCGCTGCCCATCCCGCTGATATCCTCTTCTGACGCCTCGATCCCTGTACTGATTTCACTGATGTGCAGCTTTAATTCCTCTCTTCGCTCATTTAATGACACCTTCTTTTCCTTCAATCTCTCGATTTCTGCCCTGTCATCCCCGGCAGATTGTTTCAGGACATCCAGTCTTGATTGTTTTATCTTTTTTTGCTGAAGAAGTGCCTGTAAATCCTTTCCAAGTTCATTAATTTTCCCTTCAATTCTCTTTATCTCGTCCCCGATAGAAGTTCCGATGCGTGTATCCCCTCCCCATCTTAAACCAATCCTCTTCTTATCTACATAACCGCCGGTCATTGCTCCGCTCAACTCCATTAAATCTCCGTCAAGAGTTACCATCCTCCACTTTCCAACCCCTATTTTTTTTCCGGTGTTGATATCATTAACTACGAGAGTGTTCTTAAAGATGTAATCAAAAACATCCTTGAACTTTTTATTTGCCTCAACAAAATCTCTTGCAAAGCCCAATGAGTCATCCGGGGGCGAGTTTGAGATATTGACTTTTAGTTTATTCAAAGGCAAAAACGTTGCGCGCCCTATTTTCTTCTTTTTCAGATAGTCAATGCACTTTCCAGCGATATTTTCATTTTCTACAACAATATTATTTAGCCTCTTTCCCCCCGCTATAGAAAGGGGAATTTCATATTCGGGATTAGTAATGGTTCCGAGTTGTATTGCAGGCCCATGAATACCCTCTACAAAATCCTTTAACTTCATAACTTCATTTACGACCTTTTCTGTCCTTATCTTGCTGTCGGTTTTCTCAAGTGTTTTGAGCTCCGCTTTCTTTTCTGTTGCCTTAATCCTCAGATCATCCATCTTCTTATCCAATATTTCTATCTTCCTATCCAGCCCTGAAATGACATTGCTCAGCGAAGAAATCTCCTTAAACGCTGAACCGTGCTCTGATTCCAGCGTATCTAATTCCCTTGCGATTTTTGTTTCCTCAAATAACATATCCTTCATCCTTTCTGCTAAAAGTTTTCTTTTTAACTCAACCTTTGTATTCAATTGTGATTTGGTGACATGGATTTTATCCTTTAATTCATCGATCTTTTCTTCAAGGTTTAATACGCCCATATCTTCAATCTTCTTCTCCTCGGCATTTATCTTTTCTTCCAGACCTTTAAGTTCGTCCGATACTTTTTTTAGTTCGGAATCAACCATATGCAGGTCGGTATTTAATTTTACTTTACGGTCGGTTGATGTAAAAACCTCGTTCTTTATTCTATCCAATCTTTCATCCAAATTTTTCAGGTATTCTTCTTTGCCCGCTATGCTTACTTTATGCTCTGTTATCTCATCTGCCCCCTTTTTCTTCTCCAGTTCCGAAATTTTGTTGTGCAGCTCTTTAATCCCGCTGTATTTATCGGATACCTTTTTCTTTACTTCAGCGATCTTATTTTCCAGGTTGTTTCTTTCATCCTCGGCGACTTTAATATCCCTGTTAACCCTTTCAATGTTTTTGTTGTAAGAAGCCATGGTCTTGCCGAGCATGCCCGCTTTTGCCACTCTCAACTCTTCCTCAACCTTCCTGTACATTAAAGCATCATCCCTCTCCCTCTTAAGCATCCTTAGATAATTCTTCTTCTCGCCCAGGACAATCCCTGTTTCAGAAATCTTATCCTCCACCTTTTCCAGCTCCAATAATGCTCTTTCCTTCTTCCTGTCATACTCCCCGATCCCGCACAGATCATCTATTATCCCCCTTCTATCAACAGGTCTCATCTCTATGACCTTTGTCACGTCTGCCTGGAAAATAACATTATACTCGCTGTCCCCCACCAATTCTACGATTTTTTCTCTTGTAACTCTCTGGTTATTCAGGTAGTAAGCACTCATGCGGTCGTCAATCTTTCTGCTTAGTCTCATCTTTCGCTCACCATCGCTCAGGTACATACTGATCACAGCCCTCTTCGACGGTTTGCCCTTAACCCCTCCGTTAAAAATAAGTTCGGTCAGTTTTTGAGCCCTGAGACCGCGAGACTTGCCCATCACAAAACATATGGCATCAACAATATTTGACTTGCCCGAGCCGTTGGGTCCGACAATTGCCATGAACTTATCAGGAAATTCTATCACAGTTTTATCCTTGAACGACTTAAACCCCGAAATCTCTATCTTATCAAGACGCATATTACCATTGAAATTAGAAATAGAAAATTAAAAATTAAATTTCACCATAGATTCTTGAAGGCGGGCAAGCAATGCGAACCCTCCTCTTTGCCGTCGGAAAATTCCGACACCATGAAATCTCTATTTTATCAAGACGCATACTATTGCAAAATTAGAAAAATTAAATACCTAAGTCTCCCCCCGATTTTCCTCACTACAATCAAAACCAACACGCTTGGCTAAAGTTTAAAATCCCTATCAAAAAGGTGTAGACCGTATTTTACCGACTGCATAACTACCTTACGCAAGATTTCCGCATGAATTGATCAAGGACATACCATTCTAATGTGGGCTGAGCATAACGAAATTCAAAAATCCCCACAGGAACATTAACCTAAAATGTGTAGTGGGGGAAAAAGTAGGGGAAATTTAGGTAAATATTAAACGAGCCCAGTAATCTTTTTGAACACCCCGGACTCTCAATAAAACTCCATTTTTATGTCTTCCCTGAATTTGTAGTTGTGTTTTTCCTTCAAATCCTTAATTATCTTTTTCATATCCTCTATGTCGATTAAACCATTCGTCTTACATGCCTTAAGGAACATATCTAACGAGAATGTTTCTACACCTTTCTTTTCTGCCGCTTTCCTAGCAAGTCTGTCATCAATTAATAACACTGCATTCAAGTCTTTTGCTAAAGCGATTGCTTCCATCTCTCCAGGTCCAAGTTTTTCATCTTTTATTCCAAGAGCATTTAATGTAACCACCCATCTGTTTTCATCCACTTTATCCTCGCTGGAAGCGATCAGAGAAACAAACTCTGCAAAGAACTTGCTCTTGGATAACTCTCTAAGCACGGCATTTGGGATGTAGATAAATTTAACACCAAAGAACCTCTTTACCAATTCTAAACGATTGATCTTAAATAATGAACTAATAAAGCTCGTATCCAGCACAAGTTTTAGCATTTTACTTTACAATTTCCAATAATTTTTCTGTACCTTTATTCAATTCTCTTAGAGGTCCAGATCCCTGCTTTATTTCGATTCCTTCTTTAATCAGTAACTCCCTTGCTTCGTCATAATCCACATCAACCACTTCAGCCACTTTCCCCAAGGAAATTTTCCCTTTCCGATACATTTCCATTGCTACCTTTATCCTTAAATCCTTCCTTGCAGAAAAAAGGGTTTTTATGGCGTCCTTTATAAATTCTGCTTTGTTTTTATACAACCCCATCTCTGCAGCTACTTCCACTTCCTTCGTGAGTGCTGCCGGCAACGATATGTTTATATCGGACATTTTTATTATCTTTAATTAATTATTTATCGTATTTGATTTAATATATTGTGTTCCATAGAATAAAAAAAGAAAATTACATTATTTAAACTAAATTTTCTAAATTCTATCCTGAGACCGCGAGACTTGCCCATCACAAAACATATGGCATCGATAATATTTGACTTGCCCGAGCCGTTGGGTCCGACAATTGCCATGAACTTATCAGGAAACTCTATTACGGTTTTATCCTTGAACGACTTAAACCCTGAGATCTCTATTTTATCAAGACGCATATTTCTTATTTTTTGATAAAACTTTTTTTAAAAAAGTTTTTTAGGAATAGAAAATTAAAAATTAAGTGTCCAGTTTAATTACTTGGACGAGAGGGACTGTGAGGGCTACAACAGTCGAAGGTACGATGAGGGAAGTGAAAATGAAGTTCCTGCTCCATAACCTTTGTTGAGCATATGAAAAAAGGGGTTAAGAGAGAATGTTTATTAATCAATACGTCTAATTTGACTATGTTGCACATAATTATCCAACAGAGCAAATGAAATGATAAATGATTACTTTAGATTTGCATTAGACAGCATAACCAATAGAAAGACAAGAAGTTTGCTTACTGTTATTGGCACCGTTATAGGAATAACGGCAGTCGTTGCACTCATTTCCATAGGGCAGGGAATGCAGGTGGCAATTGACGATCAGTTTAAACTAATCGGAAGCAACCGTATTATTGTAAGTCCAGGCGGTGGCGGAGTCGGGGAAACATCAAATCCATTGATGGGCGGGCTCGTTTCTGCAAAACTGACGGATGATGATGTGGAATTCATACGCAAAATAACCGGCGTGGAATTTGCCTCAGGACCTGTTATAAAGCCTGTTAAGGTGGAATTTGAAGATGAAGTCAAGTATCTGACATCAACAAATGTTCCGACAGATGCAGAATCAATAAAATTTCTTAAAGGCATTGAATTCTATATAATTGAGGATGGAAGATATATCACCGATGAAGATTCCGATAAAGTTGCAATAGGCTATGAAACCGCACACAGTATCTTTGATAGAGAAATCAAGATCGGAAATAAGATTTTTATTGAAGACCGGGAATTTGAGGTTATCGGGATCTATAAGAAAGTTGGAAATCCAGTTCACGACCGGAAGGTTGCAATGTCACTGGACAGGGCAAGAGATATGTTCGGCATGGGGGATGATGTTTCATCAATTTTTGTTACCGTAAAAGACGGGTTTGACGCTGTAGAGGTTAAAGAAAGAATTGAAAAAGAATTGGGAAGGCACCGCGGCATGAAGGAGGGAGAAGAGGATTTCTCTGTTGCAACAGCAGAGCAGATGGTTGGAATGTTTAAAGACCTCCTGACAGTTATCCAGTTCGTTTTAATCGGGATTGCGGCAATTTCGCTTCTTGTGGGGGGCATAGGGATAATGACCACAATGTACACATCAGTTATCGAGAGAACACATGAGATAGGGATCATGAAAGCGATAGGTGCGAAAAACTCGGATATCGGGTTGATATTTTTGATCGAATCAGGTCTTTTAGGGGTTGCAGGGGGAATTATAGGAATTATTCTGGGGTTCTCACTGGGCATTATTGTTGAATTTGCAGCCCAGGCAGCAGGCGTTGATGTGATGAAGGCATACATTTCAATTGAATTAATACTGGGCGCTCTTTTATTTTCATTTTTTGTTGGCACCATTTCAGGGCTTCTGCCTGCAATTAGAGCTTCAAAAATGAATCCTGTTGATGCCTTGAGGCATGGGTAGGGAAATTTAAAAATAAAATTAAATCAAGATGCTTGCTGATTACACAAGACTGGCTTTAACCGGCATAAAACAAAAGGGCATAAGAAGCCTGCTCACGATGATGGGGATATTCATAGGGATAGCAATGGTTGTTTCTCTTATTTCCCTCGGGGAGGGACTTCAGAATGCAATGCTTGAGCAGTTTGAGATGATGGGCACTAATGTAATAATGGTAATGCCTGGTGCAGGGATCGAATCGATGTTTGGCTCGGCAGTTCCAGTAACCGAGCATGATGTTGATGTGATAAAGAAGACAAGGGGTGTTGATGTTGTCGGGGGGCTGGTAACCAAGATCGCGAAAGTAGAATATAAGGATGAAATTAAATATAGCTGGGTGTCAGGTTTTCCCCAGGATGAAGGAAGAAAAATAATAGAGGATATGCAGCAGATGAAAATTGAAACCGGGAGGGATTTAAGGGAGGGGGATAAATACAAAGCAATTGTGGGCTATATGATGGCGCACGGCGATGTTTTTGAAAAGGAGGTTAATGTGGGGGATAACATCATGATCAACGATCAGGAATTTGAGGTGGTAGGAAGCCTGGAAAGAATAGGGAACCCGGATGATGATTCTTCTGCACTGATTCCTCTTGAAACGGCAAAGGAACTTTTTGAAACGGATGAATATATTATGATCATGGCAAGGGCAAAGGACGGTTTTGACAGCGAAGTTGTTGCGGAAAATATAAAAGAAGAATTGCGAGAAGACCGCGATTTAGAAGAAGGCGATGAGAATTTCGCGGTTCAGACCATGGAGCAGATGAAGGATTCATATATGGTTGTTATTGACCTTGTTAGAATCTTTTTGATAGGTCTTGCCGCAATATCGCTTCTTGTCGGAGGTGTCGGGATCATGAACACGATGTACACATCGGTTATTGAAAGAACAAACGAAATCGGGGTTATGAAAGCGATAGGGGCTAAAAACAGTGACATAATGTCAATCTTTTTAATTGAGTCTGGAATCTTAGGGGCCGTGGGAGGGATTATAGGCTGCGCTATAGGGCTCAGCATAAGTAAATCGGTGGAGTTGGCAGTAAAATCGCAGGGGATTGAATATTTAGTGGCTTCCACTTCACCTGTAATTATCTTCGGGGCAATAGCATTCGCATTTGTCGTTGGTGCATTATCGGGGGCGCTGCCGGCAAGACAGGCCGCAAAGTTAAAACCTGTGGATGCACTGAGATATGAATGATTTTGTTTAATTTTATTTTTCCATAAACCTAAATAATAAAGATAAGAAATGAAAGATAACGGGAAACAGCCAATAATAAAATTGCAGGATGTATGGAAAATTTACAGGATGGGCGATGTTGAGGTTCCAGCACTCAGGGGAATGACCCTTGAAATATACCCGGAAGAATTTGTTGCGATCATGGGTCCTTCAGGCAGCGGTAAAAGCACGGCAATGAATATGGTTGGCTGTCTGGATGTGCCGACAAAGGGACATATTTTTCTTGATAACAAAGATATCTCAAAGATGAAGGAAAGTGACCTTGCGCAAATTCGCGGCAGGAAAATAGGTTTCATATTCCAGTCATTTAATCTGATGCAGAATCTCACGGCTCTTGAAAACGTGATGCTTCCGATGACATTCCAGGGGATTCCAAGAGCAAAGAGGGAGGAGCGTGCAAAGAGGCTTTTAAAACTGGTCGGGCTTGAAGACCGAATGAATCACAAGCCAACTGAACTTTCCGGCGGACAGCAGCAGAGGGTTGCAATTGCAAGATCATTATCAAACAACCCTGAAGTGGTACTTGCAGACGAGCCAACAGGTAATCTTGATTCAAAAACAGGGGTTGAGGTTATGGAAATGCTGAAAACCCTGCATGAAAAAGAAGGTAAGACCATTATCATGGTTACGCACGATAAAAATGTAGGGGACTTTGCCGACAGAATCGCTTATTTAAAAGACGGGAGATGCTGCGATAAGGAGGATATTTAAATTTTACTCGTATCTTAAAGCATCCACGGGCTTCAGCCTTGACGCCTGCCTTGACGGAAGTATTCCGGATATCATCCCCACAACTATTGAGAACAGAAGCGATCCTGCGATCAGCTCAGGGCTTACAAGTGTCTGGAAAAATGAATACCCGCTCTGGTGGGCGACCACCTCAACTATTTTCCCAAGCATAATGCCGATAAAGCAGCCGATTGCACCCCCTATCAAGCCGAGTGTTCCCGCTTCAAAAAGAAAAATAACAAGGATGTCGCTGTTTTTTGCCCCTATCGCTTTCATAACCCCTATTTCACGAGTCCTTTCAAGAACCGATGTATAGACAGTGTTCATTATCCCGATTCCGCCGACAACCAGGGATATTGCTGCAATCCCTATTAAAACCATATTCATTATACCGAAAACCTGTTCGAATGTGTTTATCACCTGTTCCATGGTGCTTACCTGGAAATCGTCATTTCCCCGCGCGTCCTCCAGTTCCTCTGCTATTTCATCTGCAACCGCATCAACGTCAAACCCCTCCTTTACCTTAACGTAAATCGCGCCGAACTCATCGGGCGGCTCATTGAAAAGCTCCCTGAAATCAGTAATGAACATGTAAACAATAGAATCATCAGAAGGTGAGCCTGTTTCTTTAACTATGCACGCTACAGTGAACTCTTTTTCATTACCTCCCTCTCCGACAACCGTTAACTTACTTCTCAGGTTCATTTCAGGACCTTCTTCACCCCAGATTTCTCCGGACGCAAGACGCGAGCCGATGCACACCTTGCCTCTCTCGTTTTTATCAGGCGAGCTCCCGTATTCAATCTGGTAGCTCTGAAGTTCATCGAACATATCAGCGAAATCCTCGTCAGGGTACGCGCCGACCATAGTGACGGACTCACGGTTCTTGTACTTAAACTGCGTGAACTTAAATGAGCCCGCAGTCGCCCCATCAACTCCCCGCACGTCCTCCACGACATCAAGGTCTTTCTGGGTCAATTTCTCCGGACTGCTTCCCGGCGGACCGTAAGTTACGACACCCCCCTGTACTATAATCTTATCATAACCGATTTTCTCGAACTCTTCTATGACGGAGTCCTGCAGCCCCTGCCCGATTGAAATTAACGCTACAACTGCCATGATGCCGATCACTATCCCGATTACCGTGAGAAAACTTCTGAGTTTACGCTGCCGTATATTATTCAGTGAAATCCTGATGTAGTCGGTAACCATTCTAAATTTAATTTAAATTTTTGTTTGATTAACATATTCCTTTTTTTTCTGTTGCTCAATCAAACCTTAAAGCATCCACCGGCTTTAATTTTGATGCCTGCATGGCGGGGAGCACTCCCGAGATTATTCCTACGAGGATTGAAAACAAAAGTGAACCTGCGATTAATTCAGGGCTTACAAGAGCTTTAAACAGCGTAAATCCGCTTTCGTGTGCGACTGCTTCAACGGCTTTCCCGATCATTATCCCGACCACGCAGCCGAGTATTCCGCCGACAAGGCCGAGTGCGCCTGCTTCAATAAGGAAAACCATTAGTATGTCATTGTTTCTCGCTCCAATTGCCTTCATAATCCCTATCTCACGGGTTCTTTCAAGCACTGATGTGTACATCGTATTCATTATTCCTATGCCCCCGACAAGAAGTGAAATCGCTGCTATGCCGATCAAGAACATATTCAGGATGCCGAGTATGCTCCCGAATGATTCGATCACCTGCTCGAGAGTGCTTACCTGGAAATCCTCATCACCGCGGGCATCTTTTAATTCCTCCTTTATTTTTTCAGCAACCTCGTCAACGTCAAAGCCCTCTTTTGTTTTGGCAAATATTATGTTGTATTCATCAGCGGGCTCGTTAAAAATTTCCTTGAAGTCCTCCATCAGCATGTAAATTGCAGAGTCATCATCAGGAGCCCCTGTTTCCTCCATTATGCATGTTACCTTGAATTCTTTTTCGGATTCTGTTTCACCCAGGGTTATTTTGCTTCTGAGACCCATTTCAGGGCCGTCCTCACCCCAGAACTCTCCCGAGGAAAGCCTTGAGCCGATGCATATATGTCCCCTGATGCCTTTCTTTGGCATGTCTCCTTTTTCTATTTCATAAAGATCCATACCAAGAAACATTTCCTCGACATAATCCTCGTGCATCGCGGAAATCGCAGTAATGCCTTCTCTTTCCTCATATTCGATTTCAACCACTTTAAAAGAAACGGGTGCTGCGGTTTTAACGCCAGGAACATCCTTTATAACTTCAAAGTCGTCGTGGGTCAATTTCTCTGAACCAAGACCCGGGGAGCTGTAACTCATAATGCCTCCTTCTATTATGATCCGGTCTGAACCGATTTTTTCAAACTGCCCTGTAATTGAGTCCTGCAGGCCCTGACCTATCGAAATTAATGCGACAACAGCCATTATCCCGATAACTATGCCGATTATCGTTAGAAAACTTCTGATCCTTCGCTGCCTTAAATTGTTCAGTGATATGCCCAGATATTCTGTAAACATTGTTTAGCCTGAATCCGACAGTTGATTATTGTGTCTCAAGGAATAAAAATACTTAATTGATTGATGTAAAATTTCCGGACCGTGCAAAAACCATGTATTGACATTTGCAGAACTTGCACTTGATGAGGGAATAATATGAGATACGACAAATCCTATCGAAAGAGTAATTGGCGGTTTTCGGGACGAATAAAGCACATCCGGTCCGACCGGTCGCCAAAGCCTCTTGAACATCTTTTGGATATTTGCCTCCTGAAACGGTGCGATAGGAAAGTTAATCATTTATCGCTTTATGAATTTCCTGTAGATAAAATATCCTAAAACTGCCAGTATCAACAAGACAATTATGATGGTAAGTGTGCTCATCCCCCTCCCCAGTTCAGATTCTGTGAGTAGTTTAATCTCAACGATTACATCCTCGGTATACTCTTTATTGTAATTATCCCTGTATTCAATAGACAGTGACAAGGGAACCTCATTCCCACTGTCTTTAACCTTTATTTTGTATGTCACGGTGTCGGAGTCGTCTGACTCCAACTTTCCTATGTATTCCTCATCCTTTGATAATATGTCATATCTTTCTGAACTCAATAATCTAACGCTTAGAAACTTAACATCCGCAGAGCCCTTATTGACTATACTGATTGTCACGTCGCCTATATCTTTTCCAATTGAAACGTCTGATTTGTCAATCCCGACATCAAGGTTAACATCACCCTTTACCTCGATCCCGATAATCTTGTTCATCTTATGCTCAACACCGGCACCGTCATAATACCTGATCTTCAATGGTATTTCATATGATCTCACATCGGCATCCTTATCAATAGAAATTTTAAACTCCGCGATCCTCAATGTCCAATCCGAGATCGATGCTGACATCTTCAGCGGATATGCTGCCCACATTCTTTATCTCCACCGTGATCTCTGCGGTATCTCCCGGGCTCAGTGCGGGGTAGCTTACCCCCACAACCTTGAAATCAACATCCGAGCGCTTGACATTTATGCCGAGAGAAACGACTTCCGTGTTGGTGTTCCCGGATTCATCCTCGTATTCAAACGATATGGAAAGCGAGCAAATGCCCACATTGGCCGGTTTTATTGCGTAATTTATCGTAAATTCCTGGTCCTTATTCAGATCTCCAATATACTGCTCTTCGGAACCTATAACTGATATGCATTTCGGAGACCCGGCAGTTGAAAGTGTCACAGACACCTCTTTAGCCCCTGTCATCACACTGCCTTTTAACAACAAGTCCTCTTCAAAATCCGTATAAAAAACATCTTTCTCAGGGGTTATTTGAAAATTCGGATCCCCGTATACCCTTATCGGTATGACCCAGTTTGTGCTCTCGTCATGCGAATCCAATCTTCCGTCTTCATCGCGCTCATAGGCAATATGGTCTAAAAATAATGTGATCGTATGAACCCCGGAGTATGCATCTGGTGAAGCCCTCAATGTTGTCTTAATTGTCCTGCTCTGCCCCGCATCTATCGTTCCGAGTTTCCATGAGCCCCCTCCCCCTATCGCTCCCGTATCGTGTATAATCGCCTTAACCTCTTTTGCCGGCAGACCCCCCGTGTTCTGGATCACTATAATTAAAGTTCCGCTGCTGCCTGGTTTTATTTTATCCTGCATATAGGTCAGGTCATAGTTCACTATTAACTGGGTCGGGGATTGTAATGAGGTTGATGCGGTTGCCATCTGCGAGCTTACCGTACCTGCCAAAAGTATAATTACCCCGAACACAAAGATGGATATTTTACCTGATTTTTCCATTTTATTTTTATTTATAAGTAAAGTAATTAATATAAATAATAACTTGGAATCCGGGGAGATAAAGGCATACGTAGGGAATGAAGCAGTGATTGGACCCATTAAGTCCGGGGAGATACCTGAAATTAATTCAACTGTTCTGGAGTCTGATTCGAAAACTATGGTTGGGAGGGTTTCTGATGTGATTGGCAGGGTAAATGCCCCGTATCTGGTAGTAAAACTATCCCGTAAATTTAGAAAAAAAGTAAAAAGAGCATCATGGTAGAGGTCGATACCGAAAAGGTCAAAAAGAAGATGGGGAAGATACTTGAAAAAAGAAGGGAGGAGAGGATGGAAGGACCCAGGGAAAGAGAAGAGATTGAGGAGGAAGGCGAGGGGGACACTTTTAAATGCCCTGATTGCGGCAGCACCAAGTTGATGACAGATCATAAACACGGGGAGATGATTTGTAGTAGCTGCGGGGTGGTGATAGAGGAAAGCATGATCTCTTTTGGAGCGGAGTGGAGAGTATTTGACGATGACCAAAAGTACAAAAAAGAAAGAACCGGTGGGGCGGTAAAGTTTTCAAAAATAGGTAAGGGCGTGACAACGGAAATAGACCGCTATGACAGGGATTTTAAGGGGGGTGCGATTCCAACGGAAAGTAAAGCACAAATCTACAGGTTGAGGAAGTGGCAGCGAAGAGCCCGAATGGCGGATTCGTTCAACAGAAATTTATCCGTTGCTCTCCCGGAATTGGAGAGGATGTGCGCGTTCCTTAATGTTTCCGATAATATAAAGGAGGAATGCGCGAAGATGTACCGACAATCCATATCAGAGGGTCTGGTCAGGGGGAGAAGTATAGAGAGTATAATTGCCGCTATGATCTACATAGTATCAAGGAATATGATGGTTCCGAAAACTCTTGAAAAATTAGAAGAAGCGTCTGGCGTTAATAAGAGGGAGATAGGCAGAAGTTACCGCTTCATAGTCCGAAATCTGGGGGTAAAAATGAGGGTGGAGCGGGCTGCAGATTTCATTCCCGGATTTGCATCTGAATTGGGAATCTCCGGTGAAACTGAGGCAAAAGCGGTTGAGATACTTGACACAGCTACCAGGAAAGGAGTCACCGCCGGAAGGGGTCCGGTAGGGATGGCTGCCGCCGCTTTGAAACTTGCGGGGTTATTGATGGGGGACAAAAATGCGGAGCACAGGAGAATCGTAACGCTGCCGGGAGTGACAAAGACCACCATAGATCAGAGAGTTAAACAACTTTCTAAGGCAGTGGATGAAAACCTGACGGAAGAGCAAAGAAAAAGATTGAGATATTCGTTTTAAAAAATAAACTTCTGAAATGTGGCTGATCAAAGCTCTGCCGCATTTGCGAGGGTTGCTCGTCAGAATGAGTTTGGGGTGTTTTGCATATCTCCGACCCAACATGCATTAAACAGTACGAGAATTGTCCCGCATATCAGCATATGTGCATCCGGACTTTCAAACGGTCTCCAATTTTTTACATGCGTTCGGGATTAATAAAAACAACAGGGTAATAAAATAACATGACTGGTTTAATAATACTTGCCGGGGGAGCAGCATCAAGATTTAACGAAAAGCCGTTTTATAAGTTCAGGGGTAAAGAAATGTTGGGGGTAATATATAATAACCTTGCAGAAGGTTTCGATGAGGTTGTGGTAAGCGTAAAGCAAATGCATGCGGAAAGGGTAAGCAAGGTTGTTAACGCAGAGATCGTTCTTGACGAATATGCCCTGGATACGCCGCTGGTTGGAATTTTATCTGCCTGCAGTAATATGTCATCAGAGCGGGTTTTTGTTGTTCCATGCGATGTGCCGATGATTAAAAAGGATGTTGTGGAAATAATTTTATCGAAGTTGAATAAAGACGCAGCGGTGCCTAAATGGGAAGACGGTCAAATTGAGCCGCTGGTAGCTGCATATAAAAGAGAAAAAATCGCAAA
>MCBC01000036.1 GCA_001723855.1 Candidatus Altarchaeales archaeon WOR_SM1_86-2
AATCCAAAGGTGTTGGAGGCAGGATAAAAGTTCTGCCGGAGGACTTTACGGTTGAGGAGATAACGAAAGAGGGCGCAGTACCGGGGATCGGGGAAGTTATTGATGAAGCCGGCGATGATATCGGGGGCAACTACACGCATTTCACACTGCAAAAATATAACTGGGACACCATGAGGGCGGTAAAAGAAATTTCCAGAAGGCTGGGGGTAAGCCATAACAGGCTGGGGTTTGCCGGAACAAAGGATAAGCGGGCGTTAACAACCCAGAAGGTTTCGGGGTATCAGATTCCAATAGAGAACTTAAGAAGTATTAAGATCAAGGATCTCCTGCTCTATGATTTCGAATATGCGGATGAGGGGATAGATTTGGGGGATTTGAGGGGCAACAGGTTCACCGTAACCGTCAGGGATATTGATCTCGAAACGGGAATTTTGCAAAGCAGAATTTTGAAAATCCACAAGGAACTGATCGGTGGTTTTCCAAACTTCTTCGGAATCCAGAGATTCGGGGATATTCGCCCGATAACGCATCTTGTCGGAAAGGAGATCTTAAGGGGAGATTTTGAGCAGGCAGTCATGATTTACCTCGCAGAGATATTTGAAGGCGAATCAGAGGAGGCGTTAAACGCAAGAAAATTCCTCGGGGAAACAAAAAATTTTAGGGATGCGTTAAAGGTATTCCCGAAAAACCTGGGTTATGAAACAGCGATGCTGAACCATCTGGTCCAGAGGGGGGATGACTATGCCGGGGCATTGAGGGCACTGCCAAGAAAACTGAGAATGATGTTCGTACATGCATATCAATCATACATATTCAATCTGGCATTAAGTGAGTATATCAAGCACGGGTTTACAGTTGAAAGGCTGCCTCTGGCGGGGTATGAAAGCGAGGTTGATGAGATCAGTGCAGGGATTTTAGAAAAAGAAGGTATAACCCGTGATATGTTCAGGATACCAGGGATGAGGGAGTTGAGTTCAAGGGGGAACATAAGGGACTGTTTCATACCCGTAAAGGATTTTGAGATTTTGAAAATAGAAGATGATGAACTGAATGAAGGTAAGAAAAAGGCGGTTCTGAGATTCTCGCTTCCAAAGGGATGCTATGCTACCGTGCTTTTAAGGGAGTTTATGAAGGGGTGAGACACCCATAACCAACTCCCAAGA
Source organism: Candidatus Altarchaeales archaeon WOR_SM1_86-2 (assembly GCA_001723855.1). The sequence continues at coordinate 1,164 of MCBC01000036.1, forward strand.
AAATCACGACATCGACAACAACCATCTCCACAAAGAAATATATTTTGAAGGGATAGATTTGCTTGCGCATTATTTTATTGATTTCGTTTTTCAATATTTCTTATTTCATCAATTGCAATGTCAACAAGTGCTCTTGTGACAAAAAGATAGATTACAGGGAAAATATCAAGTAAATGGAACATTCCTATCTGCGCTAAGTGAATTAAAGGTCCTGAGTTTGAGACAGCCTCAATTTTCAATCCGACATTCCCCATCGTACATCTTTTATTGCAAATTCTTTTTGTTTTTCGGCAGTTTTTACCAAATCAAACCCAACCAGTTTTATCGCTTCCGCTCTACCAAGCTGATTTTTCAGATATTTTTCAAGTATGGACTCTCTCCATAATGTGCCGAGCCCTATTTTTACCGCATGCGCAATTATATCCGATATATTTTCTTTTCTGACTTTTGCTAAATATTCCAATTCTACTAATTCAGTTGTGGTTTGCATTTTTATTAATTTATGATCTTTTAAAATAAAACTTTTTTGGGAAAATAAAGCAACAAAAAAATCACATCCCCAGCAGCCATCTCCATAAACTCATAAACCTTATCTTTTTCCCCTTGAATTTTTCCTCGCCTTCATATCCCTGCTTTATTTTATCTGATTTACACATAATATTTAACATTAATCAATGAAAAATGGATCTTAAATTTATCGGATTCGTTACGGTAATTGTTTTATTATTGTCTGTGATCAGCGGGTGCATTGAGAATGGAAGGGACGTGTCTTGGGATACTGGAGATAAAGACAAGCAGCAGGACACGCTGGTCGATACTGAAAATGACACAGCTTCTCCAGCAGAGCCTTCCGTAAACGACACGCAAGAAGAACCCGATTCAGAGAATTATACCCCTGAGCCCCCATATCCGGAGCCGGAAGAGATTAAACAAATTCACGGAGATTGGGATGAAATTGATTCAGGCGGTAGTTTCCAAAGAGAATTCAACTGGAGTTATGGAGGTTACAAATGGTCTGTTACCATGGAATTTTTTCCAGAGACCTATGAACTCTATAAGAACCGAAGCAGAGAAAGGGATTATGACTTGTTTGTTTCCGACCCCTATGACGACGAATTAATCACCGATATTGTGAATCACCTGACTAAAGCAGGAAAAGAAACAGGGCTTGACGATACGGAGCTTTCTTATCTGGTTGTTTCATTTGTCCAATCCCTACCCTACACATCAGACGATGTAACAACCGGCTTTGACGAATACCCCCGGTTTCCCTATGAGACCCTTTATGATAACGGAGGCGACTGCGAGGATACTTCGATTTTAGTTTCTGCATTGCTTGCGGAAATGGGCTACGGCGTTGTTTTAATCGAACTCCCGGAACATGTTGCCGTGGGCATAAAATGCGGCGAGGATTTCCAGGGATATTATTACATGTACGAAGGGCGAAGATATTGTTATCTGGAGACGGCGGGAGAAAACTGGCCCATCGGGGAAATACCTGACAGGCATAAAGGGCAAGAAGCAACAATAATCCCGGTCCATAAAAGACCTTTTCTGGATATTGATTTTACCGCAAGGTACGGGTATACTCCCAGAGATGTTTATGTTGACGTGAACGTCTCTTTAAAAAATCTGGGCTCCGAGAAAGCGGAGAATACAAAAATATATGTTGCCCTGCAAACGTCTGATACTTCAAAGGTCTGGGATGACATTGAGAGCGAATACCTGCAAGTTCTACCTGAAGCGGGATACAATTATTATGTGAAAAATCTTCATGCCCCTGCTGGAGAGAAGTTCAGGGTTTATGTAAGGGCATACGGGGACAATGTTATTTCAGATGAATCCGTAAGCGCGTGGGTAACCGGGGGATCTGTCTAAACGCCATGCATGAGCAGCTCCAGATAGGACTCTGTTATAAATTCATCCCTGCTGACGCCCAGCTTCTCCATAAAATCGAAAATCTCCTCTGCGTTCATCGACATCTCCTTTAATGTTTCAACCTCAATAAACTTTCCAAGACCTTCAACATCATCAAGGCATATCTCCAGGTTGCGGGTTTTATATACCCACCTGTCCTTTCTAACAACCGCTGCCCTCCTGAAATCCAGCCTATCCAGAATTTCAACTAAATCTTTACAGAGGTCCCCATCGATCCCGATCTCGATCTCCTCCCTCGTTTTCGTGTTCGCATCCCCAATTTTCGGGCCCTTATAAACCAGAAAGCATCTCCCGTCTGTTTTCCTGACCCTTAATGCCTCATCGGTTCTGCGAAAATCCTTACGGGGGTGATTGAAATAAATATCAACGTGGGATTCCATCCCCTGGAATTCCGCACCAAGTTCATCCAGCCTCCCCCCCATATCATCAAAATCATCAATCCTTGCCTTGACTTCAATCTCAATCATCTTGTATTTAAATTTAGTTTTATAATAACAAAAAATATCAAAATCATGGAGGATATTATTATTACCGCATTAACCCTGTTTGGAGCCATAATCTTTCTGGGGTTTATCAGCAAGTTTATATTTGAAAAAACGAGAATCCCGGACATAGTGTGGCTTATGGTGCTCGGCTTGCTTGTGAGTCCCATTTTCGGGACAGAAACAGATGTGCTTTTTACAGCTACAAAAATATTCGCAGCATTGGCACTCGCAATGATCCTTTTTGATGGGGGGCTGAACATGGATGCCAGAAAAACTATTCAAGAATTTCCAAGGGCAACGATGCTTGCGGTTCTGAATCTTATATTTTCAATGATCGTTATGGCAGCAATTGCAGTCTCTGTATTGGGGTGGGATCTGCTGTCTGGGCTGCTTTTGGGCGCGATTGTCGGCGGCTCAAGCTCTGCAATCGTTATTCCATTGGTCTGCGGATTGAAGATAAGGGAGAGGATTATTACAATGCTTTCTTTAGAGTCTGCGATAACGGATGCGTTATGCATTGTGATCGCCATCACTTTACTTGATGTTATTAGTAAAGGGTTTGCGGGGCCGAGTGAAATCGCTCACGGCATAGCATCAGCATTTTCCATCGGAGCGATGATCGGGCTTAGTGCAGGTTTTGTATGGGTTCATTTCACACAGGAACTTGGAAGATTCCCGTTCTCATACAGGTTAAATTTAGCGATGATTTTGCTGGTTTATGCGGGGGTTGAGTACATACATGGAAGCGGCGCAATCGCTGTACTGTTATTTGGAGTCGTCCTTGGCAACAGCGCAACCATCGGGAAGTTTTTGAAAATAAAAAAAGCATTGGAGGTATATGAATACGATAAAGAAACGAAAACATTCCAGAGGGAAGTCACCTTTTTTATTAAAGTATTCTTTTTTGTGTTTTTAGGGGTGATCGTCGGTATGAGAGAAGTTAAGATCGAGATGGTTGTGATCGGGGTTATACTCGGAGTAGCGCTTCTTCTGGCAAGAATAATTCCCGCAGCACTAAGCAGTATGGAAACAGATATTGGAAGAGATGAAAGAAGATTCATAGTGATGATGGCCCCGAGGGGATTAGCGGCGGCGGTTCTTGCTCAGATGCCATTGACATATAAAGAAATTCCAGATATTTATGCCTCCATATTCTCCGATATGATTAGTCTGGTTTTTGTCATAATTTTAACATCTATTGCGATAAGTATTGCAGGGGCAGTGACGGTGAAAGAAGAAACTGAGGGGGCAAAGAAGGAGATTGTTTCCGAAGAAGGCGGTTAGGATTCTATTTTAACTCATGCGGCTCTTCTCCAGGTGCTTTTTCCTCTTCCGGTGCCTGCGGCTCCTCTACAGGCTCTGTCTCTCCAGGTGCTTTTTCCTCCGTAGTTATCTTTGCTTCCTCTACTGCTTCAGTTTCTACCGCAGCTTCCTCTTCCGCGATCTCTTCCTCGAAAACCGCCGCTTCATCTGCAGCTTTCATCTCCAGCCTCTTTTGCTCGGCAATTTTTTGTGCATTGAGCCGTGTGATGTAACCTGCGATCTTATTTCTTATACTTTTAGAGGTGACGGTGCTGAACTTTTGCACATTCAGCTTGTTGTTATCAAAATCCTCGTTAAACTCTCCCGGATGCTTCTCAATCAACTTCTCTCCTATAACCTTCAAGTATGTTTGTTTTATTCTTCCCATCTTTAATTAAAAACTATATTACTTTCCAATGCATATAAAAACAGGGTCATTCGATCAATGTGACTTCCTCTAAAGAATATTTTTTAAACACGCAATTCTTGAATTCATCAAATACTCCCTGGTCGCGAGCACATTCCGCTGCTGAAGCCAATTTATCGCTGCCCTCGTATTCTGCGTATGGTATATGCAGCAACCTTGTTTCAAATGCTATATTGGGGGTTTCCCTTAATTTTTTATCTCCACCTGCGAGCGCGATATCCGCACAATGATCGCACTTCAAATCACTGAAACCGTAAATAACGATCTTGTTGTCTTCCCTACATGACTGGTTTGAGTGGATAATAATTCCGCAGTATGGTCTGGACTCCTCCGGCACGGTATTAACGCATATACTCTCTGCCTCGCTCTTTGTCAATATGCGATCCTCCTCAATAGTTTCATCAACCAACCTATCAACGAATTCCGCACTAGGCACATTAACGGTGTATGCGCATCCAACAACAAATGCAGGCAGGAAAGAGACATTGTAGGATCTTGCCAATTTCATATTTTCCTCGATAATGGAATTCTTTCTCCCTGATTCATAGCAAGCCTGAAATAACTCTTTATCCAACCCGGTCTCTTTGACGCACATTGGTATTATTCTCGGAAGTTTTCTTATATCATTCACAGTTATCTCATAAATCAGAGTTTTTCCAGCCAATTCATGATTAAAGTCAAGAGTCGCCGTATTTTCATCTTCACTGACATTCAAAACCATTGCGTACCCGTATTGTGTGCCGCTCATTGAAACGGTTTCACCAGCCTTATATACATGCTTCTTGATTATCGCGCTGTCATTCATAATGTACTTGAACATGTTATCTTTTGACCCGACCGGCGTATTCAGCAGGTATTTATTCCTCATTGTCACGGTAGTCTCATCTTTCAGCAGCGTCATACTTGTTCCGTTTACACCGTATTCCCATATTATATTCAGTATCGTAACGTTATGGTACGGCGTGACTTCAAATGTTTTGTTTATCACCCCCGGATCATTTATATGGATCGTTACCCCGACAACACGCTCAAACTCCTTTAGCGAAACATTATCAATCAGGGGTATTTCAACGGCAATCATGGAGACATTTTTGATTAACGATTCGTTTACGGGATAAGCATCCTCCGGATTAAGTGAGGCATTCTTTGTTTTGCCGATCCCCATTCCAATAACCGCGTTATCCAGGCCTTTAACCACTTCTCCGGAACCGGTTATAAATTCATCCGTACCTTTATCAAAAATCGTGCCATTTGTAAGTTTTCCAGTATAAGAGATCCCGACCAGATCTCCCCGCTCGACAATCTTTGTCTCATTCACATCATCGATTCCCCCCCCGTCCTCCTTCTCTTCTTCAACGCATCCGCTGATTAAAATGACTCCTGCGAATATCAAAACCAATATTTTTTTCAATTTTTTTGTTTTTAAAAATTAAGCATAGAATAAAAATAATAAGCAAGAGTGATTGCATCTAATTGCTGATTTATTTATTTTTATAATTATAATACCAATATGATAATGGTGAAGATGAAGCAACCGGATTCAGAACGAACCCCGACCGGCATATATGGTTTTGATGACCTGTCCCTTGGAGGGCTTCGTAAGGGTCGCAGCACACTTTTATACGGCAAATGCGGAGTTGGAAAAACTGTTTTTTGCACGGAGTATTTGCACAAGGGTGCCACCGAATACGGTGAAAACGGGATCTATGTAACAGATGAGGAGCTCTCCGAGGATATTAGAAGAAATGCCGGAAGCTTTGGATGGGATTTTAAAAAATTGGAGGACGAGGGAAAATTAGCTGTTATCGAAACAAGAGATTTGTGGATTACCGATATTTCGGATTTAAGTACAGAATACGGCCTTGGGAAATTGCTGAAGAATATAAAAGAAACGGTTAAAGAGATCGGGGCTAAGAGGGTTGTGATAGATACTATATGGGGCCTGCTCAGGGAGTTAAGGGAGCCGACTGCCGTGAGAAGGGGGATATTCAAAATCATGGACACTCTTGAAAAACTTGGCTGTACCTCCATACTGACCTCCGAGATTGGAGAATCCGGGTTAAGTCATGAATCAAGAACAGCCGTGTTTCTTGCGGACGGGGTTATATCCATGCACAGGAAAAGCTGGGGGGCACACCATGTAAGGGAAATGGAGGTGGAGAAGATGAGGTCATGCGAACATATCTTCGGTAAGCACCCGTTCTTCATAACTCCAAAAGGTATTTTTGTATTCCCGTTGAGCACGAGATTCATCAAATACAAGAAGTATGGACTGGGTGAAAAAAAAGGGCGGGGCATAGAGAGAACATCCATAGATCTCCCTAAATTTATGAATCTGCTGTCAGGCAAATTGCCAAGAGGTTATAATATACTTTTAAGCGGGGGCGTTGGAACCAATGCAAGTTCTTTTGCCCAGAGTATGTTATATGACGGGCTCAAAAAAGGTGAGTCATGCTTATTGGTCAATACACACCAGCCCTCAAATGCGGTAAGGGAGTTTATGGCAGAACTCGGGATGGATACAGAGCCATACGAGAGCGATGCCGGCAAACTTTTATTTTTTGATGATTATGTCGGGGAACACATAGGGCGGGAGTTGTTGATAGACATATTTTCCAATCCTTTGATGCTGGGTTATATAATGGATAGGTGGTGGAGGGATAAAAAGCCGGAGCACTTCAGGTGGAGTATAAATTCGCTAACGGTATTGATCGGCATGAGCAAACGTGAAGATCACTCAGATGTTGATGTTGCAAGCCTCGAGCGATTTCTATACGACAGGGTAAGAAAGATACGCGATCTTGGGGGACTTGGGATATACACAATTAATGAAGCCGCTCATAGTAAAACTCTCATAAACCAGATAAGAAATATGATGGACATGGTTATAGACCTCGAGGTTACGGATAATAAAACGAGAATGAGAATAGCAAAGTCAAGAGGGGTTATCTCAAATCCGGACTGGCATCCTTATGAAATAGTTAAAGGAGAGGGGATTGTTTTTTAGTTAAATTCCCTTTTCGGCGACAAGATAATTATCCTTCCAGCGGGGTGCTAACCCCTTTAATCTTTCCCTGAAGTCCTTCTTTGCAGATTTTTTACCCTTCCTTGTCACATTTTTAAGATCAACAACATAGTGCGTTTCCTCCACCTCATCCACTCCCATGAGCATCCGGGAGAATTCTTCGATTAACTTTATCCCGTCCTTTTTAACTTTATCTTCATCCATTTTATTTCCGATAAAACTCCTTAAGATTTACCGTGTAGATCTTGCGAACACAAAATCATTAAATAGTTTTGATTTTTTTTTAAAAGTTTTTAATAATATAAATAATGAAAATAATTAATCAAAAAGTAGATGAGGTTAGAAATGTACTATGGAGGATTGCATCCTTTTGCACTCTGTTAGATTTAATTATAATCTTCCTCTTATTAGCGATAATATTATTGCTGATTGATATTCCCCTGGTTTACGCTGTCATACTCGCCGCTTTGATTTTTGTCATACAGGTTGTAAGGTCAAAAAGCACCGACAGGAAAACATTGGATATTGTAGGAAATAAATACCCTTCACTTGAGGAAAAATTAAAAACGGCATACGACAGTGAAGACGGCTGTGAGGAAAATGTGATTGTTAACAGCCTTGTATCGGATGTTTCTGAAGAAGTTGAAGAAGTTGAGTCCGGATCGTTTTTTAATACAAAAAAGACATCTATGAGAGTTTTCCTGGCAATTTTTTTGATATTCTGTCTTTTAACTATTACAACCATAAGTTTTCCTGAAATTGATTTAGATCTCGATGTCGATGCATTCGGGGGTATAAGTCCGGCGTCATCGATGTACGGGGAGGGGAACGGAAGTGGAATAGGTGCCGGGGCGGGTGCCGGGGCGGGTGCCGGAACCGGTGAAATGGGGAACATTTATGGTGAAGTATCCGTGGCAACGATAGAAGGCGAGAAAATACAGATGGAGATTCATCCCGAGTACGGGGACGAACTTGGGATTGACGATAGCGGTAAACCCAAAATCGAGACGCCTTTCTCCACGATATCCTCCGCAGGATATGAGGCAATTTCAGCGGAATCATACAAGGAGAACATTCCCGTTGAGGATGAAACCGTGGTAAGAAAGTATTTTGAGAAACTGGCTGAAGATTGACTTTT
>MCBC01000037.1 GCA_001723855.1 Candidatus Altarchaeales archaeon WOR_SM1_86-2
TCCCGGCGCCAATGATCAGGAGCCTCCTTCCCCCAGGTATTCTCTTTCGGATGGCTGGAAAAGCCTGAACTCCCCCCCCACGGACAAAATAGAGGCGGATTCCCACACGAAGCCCTCCTATAGCCAGAAACGTCAGGAACCCGTCTATGATGAAGACGGATCTCGCATACCCTTTGAAGTGGTAAACCATGAGCACGACGAGGATGATGAGGAGGGAACTCACAAAGACCGCTTTAGCCAAATTCATCAGATCCACCAAGCTTGTGTATCGCCACATTCCCCTATATACATGAAATACGGCAAAGACGCTGATCTTAATCACAATGATAAAATACCAACTTGCTTGGAAAGCCTCTAGGTTCGTCTTCGGAATGTCAAATTCGAAACGCAAGAGATGCGATAGATAATAACAAACAAAGACCAAGACTGCATCCGTCGCCACCATGATCCAGAGGTTGCGTCGTATCAGCCCCTTATTAATGGCCTTCTTCCACTGTGCTTTCGGCAACACTCCACCCTCCAAAGGGTTGCCCAAATAGTATGTGAAATCTTTTCAATATTTCTCAATGATATTAAATACCGCTATTCAAGAGAATTATTAAATTACCCTCGCAAGAGCATAGATAACCTTGTACTCAAAATTAGGAATATGCGAAGGAATAGGGACAGGAGGGACGTATTCACACATACCGTCTTCAATTTCTTCTTTCAACGGCAGCAGTTGTCCGTAAAAAATCTTCTTGAGAAATTCCTTACCTTTCATCGTCTCGGGAATGAGGTGAAGCGCGATAGCACCTCTTCTGATGGTGGAGATGATCCTTTCTTTGACTGTCTTGGGTACGGCAAAAAAGGCCCCGTAAAATTCCACCTTAAAGCCATTGCTTTGGAGTAGATGGCCAAGTTCTGGCACGGAAAAGTAATGAGTACTAAAAGGACTCGGGTTAAATTCTGGCCAATCTTTATTGACGCTGGCAATAAGCAACACTCCCCCTTTCCGAAGAACCCGATATGCTTCTTGGATGAATATGTCTAGTCTTGCCAGGTAATAAAGTGCCTCATAAAGGATCACTACGTCAAAGCAATGATCCATAAATGGTAAGAAATGAGCATCTAGAAGTAGAAGGGGCATCCTCTCCTTATAATACCGCTTTGCTTCCTTAATAAGTCTCTCCGTGTAATCTCCACCGAAGACTTTTCTTGCCCTTTTAGCCAGATAGCCCAATCCCTGTCCTGCTCCGCAGGCCACTTCCAATATATCTTTTCCTTTTGAGAAATTAACCGCAAAACAATAACGATGAAACATTCTTTCTAATTGCTCTTGGGTAACCTTATTACCGGAAACCTCTGTTACAGTTGTGTAATCAATTCCCATAGTTCTCTTTTGTCTACGCGAAAAATTTTTTAACAGTTTCGATAACGAACTTTGCCTCTTCATCCTTCAATTCGGGGTAGATGGGTAAAGAGATAACTTCTGCTGATATACGTTCTGTCATTGGCAATTCAAAGTGACCGAGCATCAAGGTTTTTTGTCGATGCATTGGTACGCGCCAGGATATGAGCACTTCAACCCCTGATTTCTGAAGATGTGCGACCAGCTCGTCTCGTTGGTGGGTTCGGATAACGTAGTTCTGGTAAACATCGAAATAATCACTGTTCGATATCGGATGAGGCGTGAGCCCTTGAATATCAGATAAACCTTCATCATACATTTTCGCTATTGTTCTACGCCTTTCTATCCACTGCTCAAAGTAATTAAATTTCATGTTTAATATCGCTGCATGAAGATTGTCAAGCCTCGTACACCATCCAAAGCACTCGACCACTTCTACCGATTCGACTCTTCCATTATCACGAAATGCCTTAATTTTTCTTGCCAGTGCATCATCATTCGTACAGACCAACCCGCCGTCTCCTGCCGTGCCTAAAACTTTGGCCGGGTAAAAGCTGAAAATGCCTGTGTCTCCAAAGGATGCACATCTCTTGCCTTTGAATTGACCCCCCAGTGCCTGCGCGGCATCCTCAATAATCCTGAGATTATATCTTTTGGCTATCTCCATAATCTTATCCATATTGCAAGCATGTCCATTGAGATGGACCGGGATGATTCCTTTTGTCCTCGCTGTGATGGCAGCTTCTATTTGGTTAACATCGATATTAAAGTCATCCGTGATATCTACCAACACCGGTGTCGCCCCACACTGCACAATGGCGCCTACTGTTGCCACAAATGTGTGGGCAACGGTTATCACTTCGTCTCCAGGTGCGAGTCCAAGTGCACGTGCCGATAGATAGAGGGCATCAGTCCCCGTATTTACTCCAATCGCATATTCCGTCCCTACATAGTCAGCAATCTTTTTTTCGAACTCTTCTACATGCCTTCGAAGGATAAAATCGCCGCCCGACATGATCTCCTCAAAGACACGGTCAAACTCTTTCTTATGTTCCTGATATTGTCTTGGATAGTTTACAAACGCAACTTTATAAGCCATTACCATTAAACTACTCCTTTATTCTTTTAGTATATTTTCTACAGCATGAGTTATCCTTTTACATGTAGGATAATAGTCTTTCTCCAATTTGGGACTTGCCGGAGCAGGCGCATCAGGCAGAGTTACCCTTGTTATAGGTGCTTTTAAATATTCGAAGATATTTTCCGATACCAATGCGGATATCTCTGCAGCCATGCCACAGGTCTTCCAGCCTCCATCCACAATGATCAATCTACCCGTCTTTTTTATGGATTCAAATAAAAGAGTTTCATCCAATGGTTTAACTGAACGAAGATCGATGATCTCTACATTAGCCCCTTCTCTCTTTAAGTCTTCAGAAGCCTTTACCGATTCGACGACCATATAAGAGGTCGCCACCAAGGTAACATCTTTTCCTTCTCTTCTAATGATCCCCTTTCCGATGGGAACAGAATATATTTCTTCAGGAACCTCTCCCTCCAATTTATACAACCATCTGTCATCCATATAAACTACAGGGTTATCATCTTCAATGGCAGCAATCATTAGGCCTTTCGCATCATGGGGGGTGGAGGGCATAACTACTTTCAATCCTGGAACATGGACAAATAGGGCATGAAGCGCCTGAGAATGTTGGGCCGCCTGCTCTCCCCCTCGATTGATGATAGCCCATATCACGACTGGCACCGATAATGTTCCGCCAAACATGTAATGCCAATTGGCTGCCTCATTAATGAGAGGATCCATTGCGTACATCATAAAATCTACCCGTGGATGGACAACTACCGGCCTCATGCCAACAAGAGCAGCTCCCACAGCCGCGCCTGTAATAGCATTTTCAGATACGGGTGTATCAATTACTCTTTCTGGTCCGAATTTTTCAAGTAGCCCCTTGGCCGTATTGCCCACATACCATGGGCTTTTCACCCCTTGTCCGATAAGAAAAACGGATTGGTCACGGTCCATCATCTGGCGGAGTGCTTCGTTGATGGCTAAGCTATGTGAAAGTTTTCTATTTTTTAAAGACATAATACATTAATTTCAAATTTTGAATTTCTAAATCAAAATTTACGCCTATTCTTTAAATACATGCTTGACAAGTTCTTTAGGATTTGGATAGGGGCTCATCTTAGCGTAATTATGAGCCTCCTTTACTTCTTCTTCGATTTCCTTGTTTATCAGTTTTAAATATTCTTTTTCCAATATTCTATTTTTAATCAAGAATTTTTCAAAGTTTTTTATAGGGTCCTTCTTTTTCCAATTTTCAATTTCTTCTTTAGGTCGAATATCCGTGTGAGTCCCTTGAATATTATCATCTGGACCAACGTGTCCTCGTAACCGATAAGTCACAAATTCTATAAAGACAGGGCCACGGTCTTTTCGACATAACTCAACAGCACTTCTTGAGGCTTCATAAACGTCAAAAACATTATTTCCATCAACCCTGTAACTCTTAATACAAAAGGGCTTTCCTATTTTAAAGATATTATGTTCTGGTCGACATTCTCTAATCGGCAAGTGTGTCGAATAAAAATTGTTTTCACAGGCGAATATAATAGGAAGTTTTTTGAGACCTGCGAAGTTCAGTGATTCATAGAGTACCCCTTCGCAAGCAGCTCCATCTCCAAAAAAGCTAACAGTCACTCTTTTTTCTCTTCTTATTTTCGAAGCAAGGGCTGCACCAAGAGCCAATGGAATCGTACCGGCAACAATTGGAGCGGATCCAATCATTCCTGTTTCGGGGGAGATAATATGCATTGAGCCCCCCCTCCCTTTGGAACACCCGGTCTCCTTGCCATAGATTTCGGCAATCAGCTCCCGCATTCCACCACCTTTCGCAAGGTAGTGACCGTGGGATCGATGGGTACCAAAAACATAATCCCTATCAGATAGTGCAAAGCAGACTCCTGTAGCTATTGCCTCCTGTCCTGAATAAAGATGGACAGGGCATCGAACTTCTCCATTAAGAATCGGCTCAACGAAACTTTCTTCGCAGAGCCGTATTCTAACCATTATCCTATACAATTTTTCTAATAAATCCTTCGAATACTTCGCCATAGTATTTCAAAATTAATAACTATTGTATGATCGTAAAGATGGTTTGGACGATTATTCTTAAATCTATAAAGAATGATCGCTCTCTCACATATTTTAGCTGAAGTCGAATCTTCTCTGGCCTTATTTTTTCCATATAAGTTTTCTCTGGGTCATGGCTTCCTGCCAGAATTGCCCCCTCGTCCCGATTCCACAGGGAAGCCCAATCTGTTATCCCAGGCCTAACGCTGAGAATAGCCTGCTCTTCTTCTGTAAACATATCCACATAATGCTGAACCTCTGGCCTCGGTCCAACCAAGCTCATCTCGGCCTTCAATATATTTATGAGCTGTGGCAACTCATCTAATTTGTATTTCCTAAGCGATTTCCCAACCTTTGTGATACGGGGATCATCATCGGCTGTAGAAGGACCTCCCAGTTTTTCAGCGTTGACAACCATCGTCCGAAACTTAAATATCCTAAACGGATTCCCAGATCTCCCAACCCTCGCTCCTCGGTAGAAGACAGGGCCTCCGTCCTCACGCTTGATCAAAAAGGCGATGAGTAAGAGTACGGGAGATGAGAGAATCAAACCTAAAATGGAAAATAGAATATCGAATAACCGCTTTAACATAAGGCTGATCACTCACCTATTGTTTATGTCGCTACCTTTTCGGCCGAGACATCAAAAAAGCTACCATCCATGCCTGGCGCTTGAAAACCAGGAACATCAGATCCAAATTTAAAGGGATCTCATTCTATTCTTTTCCTCTCCACTCTTTTACCCGAAAGACCAGGGTGGCATATTTAGGGGTCTTTATCCCGGGGATCTGGATCCGTTGTAAATCTATGGGAGATACCAATTTTAGAAAATTCGCGGAAAGATGATCTATGGTCTTTCCGTTGACCACGAGGAGGCTCGCCTCATTTGCCTTGGCAAATTTTATGATATCTTCATAAGACCCCTTGGGCAGGTGAATAAACTCCCCATCCGCATAAAATGCAAGCCGGGCGAACTCATGCTGCCCTATAATCACAGAATGGGCGTAACCGTTATGGTTTAGCCACAAACCGATCTCCTTGAGCTCCAATTTGTCTTTTCTGTTGGGGGCCCAGGCCATTGAGAGCAAAGGAATGCATATCACAAGGAGTAAAACAGGGGTCACCCAACGAACAGCCCAATGTCTTAAAGCGAAATCCCTCTCCTTTATCCACAAAATTGCCCTCTCTTTTAACTCCACAAACCCCACTCCACTCCAGATCAAGGACGTAACGACTAAGTACAAAGGATGTCTAGTAGAAAGATAATTGGAGAAGTTGAGATAGAGGAGAAAAACAGTTACCGAAACCACATAAATGGCAAATAGGAGAAATTCATCCTGGTGATACCCTATCTGCCTCCTTTTGATCAATCCAAGAAGAAAGAGAAGAAATAAGATGTTGAAGGCCTTCACTGTCTTATAGAGAATATGAAATAAGTAAAGGACAAAGCGGTGCTTTTTGGCAAGATAAAGAAAGCTACCTTCTTTTTGCGAAATGCCTTTCTCTTCTATTTCCTTTTCTAGGTTATTGATCATTTTGTGATCCGTTCCTAGCAAAACCTTATCACCCTTCGAGATCATACCTTCGGTTATGTTAATTCCTTTTTGAACAAGGATTAAACCAAAGAAGGCAAGGACGAAGATACAACCGGTCAAAAAAACTGAGAAAATAGCTAGGGCTTTCCTCCATGGGATATTATTTTTGAACCGATGCCAAAAAAGGAAAACCGTGAGGACTGCTAATAGAATCCATCCTTCAGTCCTTATTGAAGCAGACAACGGAGTAAAAAGACCGGCAAGGCCCATAAAAGCCGCTCTTCTTTCTTTTATTCCTATATATCCCAAACAAAGACTCGTGGTGTAGAACAATATAAAAGGAACATCTCTCAATACTTCTGCAGAATATTTGACTAAGTCGGGACACGTGCTATAAAAAATCGCAGTCCAGAGAGCCACTCTCCGATCAAATATACCCTTGGCCAAAATATATAAGGGTATTACCGTCAGAGCCCCACAGAAGGCTGAAACCCATTGTCCTGCGGTTACCCAATCGCCGAAAGCCTTTTGAAAAGGAACGATGAGGAATGGATACAGGCTGCGTGAAAAAGCTCCAAACCCTTCTGCATAAGCCCCTATCGAATAAAATTTTGCTACATGGATATATTTCATACCATCTCTGGCAACAACGGGGGTTTGTTCAATCGCCACCCATCTCACCAGCAGTGCCAGGAGAAAGAAAACTATCAACATAGAGTAGTTTTTTCCTTCCTCTCCCCTCATCGCCCTGTCTCTATATTCCCTTTCATTCAAAGACAACTCCGAAAATTCTCCATCTTTTCAAAATCATTTCCTAGGCTCAGAAAGTATGAAGACTACCTGCCATGCTTGCCACTTTATAAATGGGAATTTCAATATTATTGAGTCCATTTTTTCCAAAATGGTCAGTGAACGACTGAAAAAACGTGTGTTTCGAAAAGGAACAGCCCCTAATACACACAAATGAAAAAAATTTATTTCAATTTTATCAAAGAAATCTTTTACTAACCCAAAATGCGATTTACATAAGATATGACTAGCTTCCCATGGAGTTCTCAAATATGGGGTCATCTTTCTATATAGTCTTATGAATGGGTTATGTCCAAGTGCCTCTGTGCAAATTACTTTTCCGTCTGGTTTAAGAACTCTTGCTATTTCAAAAAACCCCTTGTTGAGATTGATGTGATGCAGGACACCGTATTCTGAAATGATATCGAAATAATTGTCATCAAAATGTAATGACTCAACGTCGCTAACATAGAAAGATGCGATCTTATCTAATCCTCCATTAATAGCCCTTCTTGTACAGTTTTTTATTGAAATTTCTGAAATATCTATACCGATCACTTCTTTGGCACCAATTTTAGCGATAATAAAACTGTCATCTCCATTTCCGCAACCGTAATCCAAAACCTTTTTGCCTTTACAATTTTTTGCATACCAATCTAAAACAAATTTACGACTTTTCCGCTCAACCGAGTAAAACTTCATATTATTCCACAATGGATCTAATTTAGTTATTTGTTCTATTTCAGGAGACCATCTTTGGTAAATTATTCCCTTCCTCAATCTATTGTGGAACTCCCTCTCTTTTTGCTTCCTTAATTCCATGTATATTTCTTCCTAAAGTTGATATAGCTCCTTTATGATTCTCTTCACTACTATTTTTTCATCGAATTCCCTCTCTACTTTTGACCGGGAGTACGATCCGAATTGGGCTCTTTTCTTATCGTTGTTAATCAGTGCTTCTATGGCATCCGCTAATGCCTTAGGGTCCCTAGGAGGCACGAAATATCCATTCTTTCCATTCTCCACGGTCTCCCTACAGCCAACACTATTAGTTGTTATTATGGGCTTTCCGATAGCCATTGCTTCTAATAACACTCTAGGAACTCCTTCTCCATAATAAGAAGGTAATACCACTATATCTGATAATGCGATCAATTCCTTTATATCCGTTCTAAAGTGACCCAGTATTTTCAAGTTTTTCGATCGTTTTTCCTTCAGATACTGCTCAGGGACACTTTCTGGCGCGTCTTCCTCAAATGGTCCAACAAGAATAAATTTCCAGTCATAATACTTATACAAGATCTCAGACGCTTCAACAAATTCCTTTATTCCTTTAGACCACACTAACCTTGCCACTATCATTGAGCAGAGTTTCGTTGATTTCTTCATCTCCAATTCATTTCGAAGGTTCTCCAACAACCTCTTATTGAGAAACTCGTTTGAGTACTCTTCCAAATTTATACCACCACTCTTAATTAACAAAGCTTTGCCTGAGGAAACAAGCTTTTTTTCAACAAAGTATGATAAATCGTCAATATTTTGAAACCATATTTTATCAGAAAATTTGTTCGCTAATGAATATATTTTACATGTAATAATCTTTAATATTTTTGGCTTCAGACCGTTTGCATTTGAAAATATATATCCTAAACCAGAAACAAGTCCTACAACCCGTTTTATTCCAGCCAACTTAGCAGCAATAGAACCATAAATATTTGGTTTTATTGTCATTGTGTGGACAATATCAAATTTCTCCTTACGGAATATGTTGTATAAATTCATAAATAATTTAATGTCCTCAAACGAGCTGTAAAACCTATACATGGTCACCGGAATATGATGTGCACCCAAAGATTTAATCTTATCCACATATGGACCATCTGGCGTTATAGCATACACATCAATACCTGTTCTTACCAATGTTGAGATTAATCCTTTTCTAAAGTGCCACATCGAAAAATCGTCATTGAGTATCAATGCAATTTTCATTCTAAGTTACTTCCCTGCCACTTATTAACGAATCACAAACATTCCCAGATAGCCCGTTTCACTCTTAATAGCGTCTCAGCAATATCCGTTTCTGTATTCATGACATAAACTCGACTTGTTGTATATTTTTGCTTAATCGTAGACCTGTGTCTGCGCTTGAGATAGTCTTCGGAATCAAATTCATCCTCTCTCCTGGAAACATTTCTCTCAACAGCGATGTGAAGTGGAACATATAAATTAATAACAATATCAGGTGGAGGAATTCTTCTGTATATTTTATATGAAGTGCTGGCCAAAAAACGAGTTAAGCCATTACCAAGCTTCTCAATTCTTCCCTTAAAACTATCCATCGCACCAATTTCATAAGAAGGATAACGATCACATATCACAATCCCTCCCCGAGATGCCATTTCATGAGTTTTTTTGAGTAATTTTTCCCGATCATGAGCTAACATAACGGAGCGAACATAATAAATTAACCCCCTCATGCGACTTATACGAACGCTATCAATGGTACCATTAATTTCAAATTCTCTTTCTATGTTTTCGCTCCTGTAATACGGCAATGCTCTTCGTAGTAGTGG
>MCBC01000038.1 GCA_001723855.1 Candidatus Altarchaeales archaeon WOR_SM1_86-2
GCAGTTGATTAATTTTAGGGGTTTCTTTTTTTGTGATATGATTCAGCAATTTTATCGGTATGCAGCGCCATGTTATTTCAATCGATCCAATAAATTAGAGAAAAATGAACTACCTCGGGGCAGAGCCCCGAGGTATCACCGCCGCCAAAACGGATTTGCCTCGCCCGTATTTGCGGCTGGCAACCCCGAGGCAGAGCCTCGGGGAATTCCTTCGATTAAAATTGGATTGGTTCTACAGCATGCGAAATTCAAAACTCAAAAACATAGTTACTAAAATCGCCGAAATTCAGGTGGAAGAAAAACCTGCAGAATCGAAAGTAATCAAAGTTGATGGTGATTATGAAATTAACGAAAAAGGACGCTTGGCACTGATGAATCCCCCGTGCCCGGAGCATGGTTCGAAATATGTTACTATGAATGGTTATACATCCTCCACAGTCGAATCGATAACGGGTGAGAAAATAAAGATTATACTCCGGATGCATGTCTGCTCAAAATGCGGAACAATTCTCATGCCTGATTTAAGTGAAATTAAGCGACCTTATAATCCGGTTGCAAAGCAAGGGCGGAGATTTGCAGTAGAGTTGATGGTGGAGGATGGATCATCTAATAGAAAGGCTGCAAACAGAATTCAACGAACGTTTGGATTGGATGTGAATCATACGAGACTTTGGTATTGGATTCAAAAGATTGGGAGATTTGCCAAAGAAAAGAATTCTGAACTTATGCAGGATATTGTGCTCTCCGGTGTCTTTAACTACGATGAGAAAATATTATTAAAGATTCATAAAAATGTTTATAGGTTGACATTAAGGGACGCCAACACAGGGGTTGTTGTGGATGAAGATGTAAGGGATAACAAGAGGAATGAAACAATAAAGGAGTTTCTTGAAACACTCAAGGGTAAAAAGATGATGCGATTCGGGATTATTGAAACCATAACAAAAGATTCTGAAATGAAGATGGTTACAGATCTTGATGAAGATTACTTAACGATTTTGAAAGAGATGTACCCTAACTCAAAACATCAACTATGTAAAGGGCATCTGAATGAAAAAATTGAAAGAGATCTCAGAATGTCTGCGGGGTTGGGATATAAAAGAAAACCTGAGCTTCCTGCTGATTACAAGGAACTTAAAAATTCGATCAACTGGATTTTCAAAGCAAAAACAGATGCTGAAGCGGATAAGAGGCTGTATTATGTTTTCGAGAAGTACTATGGCTGTATGGATAAAATAGTGGACGATCTACTTGATTACATAAAGAAACACTTCCGGAACCTCACATATCATATTGAAGATGCATCTATTCCAATGACAAACGGGGGAATTGAGAGCAAGTATGCAGAATACGAACCAAACTATCTTCCCATGAAACGTTTCAAGAATATTGAAAGTGCCCGGAGCTATTCACTGTGCCAGATGCTATATCGTAATTTCTATAAGATTAAGGAGGGAATTAACGAAGGCACAAGTCCATTTACTCGCGCAGGATTGAAAGGTATATCGGATGATTGGCTGGAAGCATTAGGATTTGGTCCACCGCTCTACAGTATTTTAGGTGGAAAAAGAGGGGGATAATATCTGGACAATAAAAAACAGGGAAAATCTTGCCACGGTTTCATCTAAATTACTGGGTGCTGTTGATATAGAAGGTGAAACAGTACTGGTTGTGGGAGCAGATCTTTCAACTGAAATAAAACTTAAAAAATGGTGGAAATTTACAAATGAAAGCGATGTGAAACTAACAAGGGTCGAAAAGCCGAGCCCGATTGATCCGACGAAAACCGCGACTGTGACGGAAATTGAAGGTCTAAAAGAAAATGATGTTATAATTGGCTCAAAAGTAGCGGAAAAATTAAATAAAAATCCAGGGGACAATCTGAAAATAAACGGCAGCGAATTTAACATCAAGGGGGTTATAATGGAAACGGGATCGCAGGATGATTCAATTATATTTATGAACCTTAAGACAGCACAAAAACTGCTTGGGAAAGAAGGAAAGATAACACTCGTTGAGGTGGCAGCGATCTGCTCCGGGTGTCCTGTAGAGGAGATGGCGCGGCAGATAAATGAAGCAGTTCCTGAAGGAAAAGCAACACCGATAAAACAGGTTGTAGCACAGAAAATGCAGACTATAAATCAACTAAGCAGCTTCGGGCTGGCCGTCGGCGCTATTGTCCTGCTTATCGGCTCACTGATAGTGTTCACAACAATGATGTCCTCGGTTAATGAAAGAACCCGTGAAATAGGGATCTTCAGGGCAATTGGTTTTAGAAGAACCCATATCATAAAGATAATTTTGATGGAAGCGCTAATACTAAGTTTCATATCAGGCATAGTTGGATATGCTTTGGGGATGTGCACTGCATTACTTGCCGGTTCAAAGGTGGCGGGGATGGAAGTTTCAATACCCTTTGATCCATATTTAGCAGTTGGCGCATTGGCTCTTGCGGTTCTCGTAGGGACCCTATCTACGATCTACCCTGCACTGAGGGCATCAAAAATAGATCCCGCAGAGGCTTTGAGACAGATTTAATTAATACAATCCTTATGCGGATTCGAAGGGGATTATGTGCGCCAAAGAATATTTAATTATATGATGCCTTTATTTCTCAGCAATTCCAGAGGATTCACGAAATGTTTATCAATCCCTAAATCTTCCACAGAAAGCCCGATTGCAAGCCCGATGACCTGTGTAATATAAAGCACCGGCATTCCAAATTTTAAATTATGCCGTTTTTCTATCTGCCCCTGCCTCAAATCAAGGTTTACCTGGCACAATGGGCATGCTACAACAATCATGTCTGCACCCCGGGATTTTGCATCATACAATATATCTTTGCATAAATCGAGAGAGATTTCCGTATTGGATATTGAAAGAGAGGCACCGCAGCACTTGGTTTTGTAATGCCAGTCCATGACCTCAACACCGACGGTGTTTAAAAGGCGTTCCATCTGATCTGGATTTTCATAATCGGAAACGCCCATAACTTCAGGGGGCCTTGTAAAAACACAGCCGTAGTAGCATACGGTTTTCAAATTTTTTGGAACCTTCTTAATGTTTTTTTTGATTTTATCTAAAATTTCAGTTTCATTTAAATTATCGAGTGGATGAATAACCTCGATCTCATTTTCGCAGTCATATTTTTCTTCAATTATCTCTTCAAGTTTTTTTCTGATTCTTTTGTCTTTAACGTTGTGCTGTGCAAACTTGAATCTCGAATAGCACGCCATGCACGGGGCAATTAATCTTTCAATACCCTGCTTTCTTGCCGTTGATAAATTTTTAAGTGCTAAAGCATCAGACAAAAGATGCGATGAGCTGTGCCCTGGTGTTGCACCGCAGCATACCCAGTTCTCAATCTCATGTAAAGTAAAGCCGAGCGCTTCATACAACTTCTCGGTCGACTTCCCATATTCCTGTGATGACCCTTCAAGGGAACAGCCGGGATAATATCCTAATCCTTTCATTTTCTTGCTTCGAGTTCTTTCACTTTTTCAAATATTTTATTTACCTCTTCAGGATTCTTTATCCTGCGCGGCAAAAAGCCGAGTTTGCCTTTCAAAAGGAAGTGAGGTATCAATGAAATATCATTAATTTTTCTTTTAATGGATTTGATTGAAGTATCTCTCATGTTGAATTCTGCAAGAAAGCCCGCTTCATAGAGTCTTCCGAACATCCTGACGCCTCTCAAAAACGCCTTGTTGAATATGATATTATGATTGTTACTGCTCTGCATTGCTTTAACTTTAAGGTGATCTATAATTTTCGGGATATCAACACCTTTGGGACAGCGAGCAGAGCATGTAAAGCAGTTTGCACAGAGCCATATATCATCATTAACGTCCTGATCTAAAAGAATTTTCCTTACGATTTTACGGGGATTATGATTGGAAACCCTTGCTGTCGGGCAGCTGCCTGCACACATCCCGCAGTTAAAGCATTTAAGGATTCCACCTTCCGTTTCCTCAATAAGTTCCTGTTTTAGTGTCATTTTCCGTCAAATAAAAACAACTTATTCCCAAGCCTCTTTTGTTTACATTTATCGCACAAATTCTCGATTTCATATTCATGAAACTCATCTATTTCACGCATCTCTTCCGCTACTTCCCTTAACTGCTCATCCGTTCCCAGAACAGCATTACAGCATTCGCACCTGATTAAGTTAAAGTTATTGATTTCCATGGTTTCTTGCCCTAAAAATTCAGGCAGGTCAAAAACATTTTCCTTTGAAATAGCATCCCTGGGGCAGTTCCTTATGCATTTTCCGCAAAAAGCGCACTTTGAGAGGTTATAAAAAAGGGTTCGTGTATTTTCAGCGTCTTCAGCCGTTAATGCTTCTTCGGGACAGTTTTCCGCACATGCGGCACAGCCGTAACACAATTCTTTGTTAAAGATCAATCTGCCGGCAAGTATGTCTGCCGTTGGAATTTCATGTTCCGGTTCCTTTACCTTCAAATCCCGGATTAGTTCATGCAGCAATTTTGGGCGGTTCATTTTTCACTACTTTATCTATGAATTCTTTTGTTCTGTACGATGACAGATAAGTATAATCAACCCTGTTTCCGGATATCCCGATTTCTCTTAGCAATTCTTTTATAAACAATACCCGATCCCGTGCTGTATCGTTCCCTTTACCATTCCGGCAGTGCTTCTCGGGGCATCCGACAATCATGACCTTATCAAAATTCTTCAATAATCTCAAAATATCGATAATACTGACAGCAGCAGCACAGCTGCAGGGAAATAAATAATAATCTGGCGGGATTTTTTCACCCGTATATGAAAGACGTTCAAGTCCCGCCCCTGCACATTCAACGCAGTAGAGAATCGCGGTAGAATTTCTATCAATGCCTTCATTCTCAAATAACATTTCAAAATCGATCTTTGGATTCGCATTAATCGCAAATTCAGGGCAGAATGACGCGCATGTCCCGCAGTTATCGCATCCTGCTTTATTTATTTCAATAAAATCCTTCTCCTCGTAAAAGTTTACGGCATTCCTTGGGCAAACCTCTGCACATTTGCCGCACATAACGCATTTATCAAGATCAATTTCCGCGCCCACCGCATCTATTTGATTCAAGAATTTCAACACATCGATCGAACATGCCTTTGCCTGATTTATTGTTGCCTGGATATCCTTTGGTTCACAGGAAATGCCGCAGGCAAATATTCCTTTCCGCGTTGTCAGGTTTGAACCGATTTTCCCGTGCGGCGACTCAACAAAGCCGTGCTCATTAACGTCAATACCGAGGATCTTTGCAAGCTCATTTGATTTTTCATCCTGCGAGAAACCTGTCGATAGAACAAGCATATCCGGCTTAAGATCAATCAATTCCCCGCTTAACTGATCCTCGACAAATAAATTTTTATTGAAATCGTCCCATTCCTCCGGAGTTGTAATGCCCTTCATGAAATTTACGCCGAGTTCCCTTGCTTCATCATAATATCTTTCGTTAAAACCCGTTGACCTTATATCAATGTAGCAGATCGCGACCTCAACATCGGGGAATCTTTTCTTGATCTCGATCGCATGTTTTAAAGCGTAAAGACAGCATATCCCGGAACAGTATTTATTTGCTTTCTCGTTTCTCAGGTCCATGCACTGGATCATCACAACATTTTTATTTTTGACATTATCGAAATTATCGTCCCGAAGCATCACTGCAAGGTCAAGTTGGGTTATAATGTTTTTCTCCGGTTTTGATCTCTGTGTTTTTTCCGCTTCCCCGCCGGCTGCAACAATGACTGCACCTGCGTCCACCTTAATATTTTCTTCATTCTCGTCGAAATTGATCGCATCAAACTCGCACCAGTCCATGCACTTTTTGCAGTATTCGCAATTTTCGGTCACAACAGGAGTTAAGGGATAGGAAAGTTGATCCACAATTATATTTTCACAGCGATCGATACATTTACCGCACATTGTGCAGTTCTCATTAAATCGTGTTTTTTTTCTCTTTATCGTTACTTTAAAATTCCCTGCAGCGCCGTCTACATTTACAACTTCGGAATTGTTTAGAATTTTTAAATTTTCGTTATTGAAGGTTTTCCTGTAAATGCATCTTCGTGATGCCCAACCGCCGTCGTCATGTCCGACACACAAAGAGCAGTCATCGGACGGAAAAACAAAACCGATTTTACATGCAATCCCGTAAAGCACAGGGTTCTTTTCAACCAGCGTTGTCTCAACCCCGAGATTCGAAAGTTCCAATGCGCAGTGCACTCCTGCAAATCCGCCGCCGATAACAACTGCAGAATTTTTATTGGAAATATCTGTTTTTTCCCTGGGTTCCGGCAAACTTGAAAGTAATGCGATTACATTTTTTGTTGCACTTTCCAGATCCATAAGCATTGAAATTTTTCTTATGTCAAAATCGCTGCCCGGGAGGTATTTTTTGGAACACGCGGCAATAATTCCGTCATTCCAGCTAGTTTCATTTTTGCATAATGCGCTCTCGATTTTGCACAATATCCCTCTTTTCTCAAGTTCCTTCCTGATCCTTTCAAAATCCAGGTTTATCGCGTTATTGCACGTGCATAAGGTAATTTTCATTATATTATCATAATTATTAATGATTAATATTAACAATTAGATATATTGTTAATTAAAGAGGGCTGTTGGAAAGCATTTAATTTCGCCTGTCTTTCCATAATCTCACAAATCCTTTTTTCAATGAATAATATAATAGTATCCCGATTATAAACGCCGTGGCAATACCCGCGGCAATCGCAAGTCCTCCGATAACAAGCACAACAAACAAGTCATCGTATTTTGAAACATCCCTTATCATAAGCATGAGTTCAATTCCAATGAAGAACAAAAGCACGCCGAGTATTGAATACGGGATTAAAGTTAAGATCATCAGTGCCATGCTGCCTAAAAGCGCTAAGATAATGAAGATCCCCCCTATCATCAGATTGCTGCCTCCCGTTCTTGCACCGAAAAAATAGTGCGCTGCTGTCCCCCCGGAACCGTGGCACATGGGCATTGCCCCGACGGCTCCCGTAAGAATATTCACGATCCCCATCGTGCCGCTCAGCGCCTTTGGTGTTACCTTTTTTGCATTCTCCTTGAAATAGTGTCTTGATAGGTCAGCTGTTGACATCACCGCGTTGCCTATTGTGAGCGGGATCTGCGGTATTACAAGCAGCAGAAATGCTTTTGCGAAATCTGACTGCGATGGTATAAACAGTGAAGGAAGTGTCGGCATCTGGAATCCCTGAGCAGAATACTCAGATATATGCGCTGCTGATGTTCCGATACCGAAGAACAAACAAAGCAAACTGGCGGCAATTCCGAACAGGACAACTGCGATCACACCGGGAATTTTTTTATTGTTCAGCATCATAAGAAAAATAATCAACCCTATTACTCCCGCGGCGATATTGAGATTTACGTCCAATAATGCTCCGGCAGGCGGGCTTACTGCAAACTCTACCGCCTTGACCAAAAGTATCAAGCCAAGGCCTAACTGGATTCCCCTGACAATCGGGTGGGGAAATAATTTTGAAATTTGTTTTACAATCCCCGTTGCTGCAATGAAAAGCAGGAAAGCACCCATAAGCAGTCCTGCGGCAGAAATAACCCCGGGCGTTATGATCTCCGCACCTTCTGCTATCGCTACGGCTGCAACAACCTTGAACGGCTGAACCGGCACGGGAATTTTATAATAAATCCCCGCGATTATGTAGAATAAACCTGCCATGAAGATAACCGATGTCGCATTAAGTCCGTTGATTGTTATTAACGCGATCATAAGCGGAAGCATTACCCCCAAGTCCCCGATGCTTCCTGCAAACTCCATGCGGTTAAATCTATAGCTGCTGAATTGCATAACATGATTTAATTATTTTTTATATTTATTAGAAAGTATATATTTATTTAAATTTATAAAATCTATATCACAACAAGAAAAATTTAAAAAATGGGGTATTACCATGGCTTTAAAACCGTTACCTGAATCAATAAGAGACTACGACAAAGTGGTTGCTACGACATGCAGCAATATGTGCGAGGCATCTTGCGGAATGCTTGTTTATGTAAAGAACGGAAGGGTGGTGGATATCTACGGCGATCCGGAGAACCCCATCAATAAAGGGGCATTATGCCCCAAGGGGTCGGGAGCGTTTCAGCACATCTACAATCCCTTAAGGGTGAAATACCCAATGATCCGCGAGACCCTGGATGATGAACTTAAAAGGGTCTCATGGGACAATGCGCTTGATTTTGCTGCAAAACGACTGATTGAATTGAGAGACGATTACGGTCCCGAGGCATTGATGATTCACAGGACAGGGAGGTCTGATTTTCTGTGGAAGCTCGGGGGCTCAAGGTTTGGCAGGATCTTTGGAACGCCGAATGTCGTTGGCCAGGGACCGATATGCTGCGAGAGCCCCGGGGTTGCGGCAAATTACGTCCACGGTGCCAAGGACCTTGGAAGGTTGATGAACCCCAACACCGACTGGATTCATTCCAGGTGCATCCTGATCGCGGGAGCAAATATTGCTAACAATCACCCGGTTGAGATGCAGTGGGTTCTTGATGCCAAGGAAAGAGGGGCAAAGGTGATTGTCATAGACCCGAGGTTTAACACCACGATGGCAAAGGCGGATATCGCGATGCGCCTGAGACCAAATACGGATGCTGCCCTGGTTATGGCAATGATCAATGTTATTTTGAAAGAAGACCTCTACAACCATGAGTTCGCGGAGAAATGGATTCACGGGCTGGATGAATGGCGTCCGCTGATTGATGCGATGCCGCCTGCGAGAGCGGCGGATATCACATGGGTTCCGGAAGAGACGATCATTGAAGCGGCAAGAACATTTGCCGCAAACACGCCCGCTCTTGTGACAGGCAACCTCGGAACCGCCCAGACATACAACTCCAACAATATCAACAGGTGTTATATGATTCTCGTGGCATTGACCGGGAGTATCGGTGTCAGGGGAGGCGGGTGGAACTGGCTGCACAACTGCAGACCCCCGCTCAATGCAGGTAAGGATCTTGCACAATTACCTCCTATAAAAAAGCCGGTGGTTTCGAATAAGTTGATCGGCTGGGCAGATGTCTCTGCAGCCAATTTCCCGAATGCCATATTCACCCAGAAGCCATACCCGATAAGAGGGGTGTGGTGGAACGGCAATATGCTTGCACAGATGCCGTTCACCCAGAAGTATGCCGCGGCATTCAAGAAGAACGTTGATATCGCAATCCACAATACATTCCATCCGAACTTTACCTATCATCACGCCCATGTCGTCTTCCCGATTACTTCATGGGTGGAAAGGGAAGGATTGTGCCATCACGGCGATAACCGGCTGATGGCATGGTTCAATCAATGTATAGAAGAGAACTGGGAATGCAGGAACGATATTGATGTCATCGTGGGGCTTGCGGACAGGATATTTGGCAAGAGGGAGGGATTAAAATGGTTCCCATGGAGAAGAAAGGACAACCCGGACCTCGTTGATATGGCGGCTGCAACCGACTGGTTCAATAAACAGGAATCCTTTACGGCAGGGTGTACCAAGAAAACACTTGACCCGGAAACCACCCCTAAGGGAGGAGTTATGTGGCCTGCCGCAACCGAGGAGGAGGCAATGAAATACGAGTTCCCGGATGCGAAGATCAGGGGCAAGTATGTTATGTACCAGGATGAGCCCTACCCTGAGTCCGACCCGCCGCAGAGGTTTCCAACACCTTCGGGAAAGATTGAGATAGCGTGTCAATCACTAAAGGATATTGGCTGGGATTACCTGCCACAGCATCATGAAGGCGGTCATACTCCCGTCAGCGATCCCGAGGATTTCAAGGAGCATCCCGTGATTTTATGTACGGGGCGCCCCGTGTCAAGTTTCCATGAGATGGGGCATTGGTGGCCGTGGTGCGATGAACTTGAACCGGACAGGTACATTCAAATCCATCCTCAACTTGCAGAGGTGCTTGGTATCGAGGACGGGAATTACGTTAAACTGGAGAGTATGCGGTCCGAGATTGACGGTTACGCATGGGTTACCGAGGAAACGGACCCGAGACAGGTCTGGGTGTACTGCTCAACCGATGAATACCAGCCGTTTGTCCCGGGGATTACTAACAGGAACGTGAGCTGGGTGATCGATGATATTATAACGGACCCCGTGTATAACCAGGCGGAATTTAAAGCACAACTGGTATTGGTCTGGAAGAAAGGAACCGACAAAAAGGAGGCGTTAAGGAAGACGCATGAATTCCTTAAGCGGTTCCCGGAATATCCCGTGGACAGGGAAAAGGAACTT
Source organism: Candidatus Altarchaeales archaeon WOR_SM1_86-2 (assembly GCA_001723855.1). Next base: position 10,288 of record MCBC01000038.1, read on the forward strand.
GGTGCTTATGTTAACGGTGTGGCAATGAAGGGTGCACCAACCTGGGATAAAAAGACCAAGAAGGTCGTATGGAATGGTAAAGCCGCGGAAGACGGTAATGTTTTGCCGTTTACCGATGACTGAATAATCACAAAAAACTTTTAGAAAAAGTTTTATCAAAAACAACCTTCAGAAAGGTTGATCATCAGGTGCTATTTCGCTACGCTCAATAGCACTCGGAACAAAGTATTTAAACAGAAAAAACCATATAGTTTATAGGAATACAATCAAAAATATAAATTAAATAAAAATGAACGAATGTTCACATAAAGCCGAAGACGGCTTTGCTGAAAAAACAGTGGAATTGGAAGGCAGGGAAGCGAGAGTGACGCTCAGGGGGTCATCCAACCAGTGCGATATGTTCCATGATGAGGAGAGGTGTATCGGCTGTTTTGGCTGTGAGGTGCATTGTAAATTAGAGCACGATGTACCTGTCGGACCCCGGCTGATACGGATGATACAGGTGGGACCAAAGGTTGTTGGCGGGAAACTGAAGACCGTATTTGTTGTCACGAGATGTCTTCATTGTGAAAACCCCCCGTGTGTCTCGGTATGTCCTTCGGGTGCAATGCAAAAAAGAGCCGACGGTATTGTCTTTGTGGATGAAGATGCGTGTTTGGGCTGTAAGGCGTGCATTGAAGCATGCCCGTTTGGAGCACCGCAGTTCAATCCGAGAACAAGGAAGATAATAAAGTGCGATTACTGCAAGGATAGGGTGGACAGGGGGCTCTGGCCCGCATGTGCAACAAAGTGCAGCACCAAAGCATTGTACTTCGGGGATATCAATGAGATGTCAACTATCGAGCGGCAGAGATACGCAAAAAGATTGGCAGAAAATCTTGAAATCCAGAAGACGGGATCGGATGTAAAAAGATAATGGGAATATTGAAACAATAAACTTTTAAAAAACGTTCAATCATAAAAAATTTGCATAGCAAATTTTTTAGCATTTAGAAAGTAGATATACTTTCTAAATACAAAAATAAAGAATAATCATAAAAATGAAAGTAGGTACGGTATTAACGACACCAATACGTGTTGATTATATGAACGGGGACTATGATAAGGCGTATGACGCGCTTGCAGACAAGAAGATCGGAATTGTCTATAAGACCGTGGCATCTGTTGAACCATACCACGCCACACTCCATGTTGAACCGGGTGACGGGGATAAAGCAAAGAAGGTTTTGGATAATGCAAAAATTAAGTGGTATGAACCAACGCCGTTTTATTAGTCAATATAATATTAATGGGACCAAATGTGCATAAAAAAATTAAAAAAAATTTACGCACTTAAATATAATGGTTTGGTATAAATGAAAATTTCATCCAAAGATGAGTATATCGGAAACACACTTCTGATATGTTAAAATTTGCGACGCAAATGTGGCGGAGCTTTGCTCTGACATATGTCTGACCGAAGGTCAGCCACATTTTGGCACACAAAATTCCATGGGAATTTTGATTGTACCGCCAATTTAGAGTTATATCGGAAATCAAGTTCTGATATACACTTGTTAGGCGACATCCTATGACTAAAAAGGGTTTACAATGGCTGGATTTGAGATTTTCAAGCGATGGATAGGGTTGGACAAACAGCGACTTTCCTATGTGATAGTGGTTGTGCGTCCTCCTTGGTCTATTGACAAAATAAAGGAAATATCTTCTTACTGGGCATCTGATGCCCATGAACTCTTTGACTCCCTAAAAGAGCCAACGGCAAGACAAGCGATCTTAAAAGATATGAATTGGACTGGGGATATGTTTGAAAAAGCCGTTCAAGTTACTGATATCCAGTTCTTTAAGCATTTTCCACTCATCGGCTTTTTAATGAATAAAGACAAGATAGGTGAGTTGCGCCGTTTACCTAACATTGAGTACGTGCACGAGGTGCCTGAAGATTATGGTTATGATTATCTGAATATCATCAAGGGCTTGCATTGGGTCGGTGAACCTGTTTGGCTTAGCCCGGACGGGACATGTGGAAAATCAAAAAAAATAGATGCGGTAAACATGAGTCTGCAACCCCTCGAACCCTACCCCTTCCATGAGAAGGAACCCATGAATGTTGCCACTCGGCTTTTAACTGAGAAGGGGATAACAGTTGTCGTTGCAGCTGGAAATTTTGGGGATCGCGGGGATAATACACTGAATCCATGGTCAGTTGCTCCCTGGGTCATTAGCGTAGGCGCTGCCTACCCTGATGGGAAGCGATTGTGGGAAAAATCATCAAGAGGTATTGCTGGTGACCCACTTTATCACCCCGATGTTGTGGCATCTGGGGTGGATTCAGTTAGTGCAAGAAGCCCTGAGGGCATATATGATGCGGTGGACCCCGAGGGAAAATATGCAATCTTAAGCGGAACCAGTTTTGCGACAGCAAAGGTTAGCGGCATCGTTGCACTATGTGTGGAATTTATTACCGATCAATTAGCGACGTCCCCTTCTGTCCCCGAATGGCAGTATACATTGAAATCACAGTTCAATGCTAGGGTTTGTCCCATTATTCCTTCCCCGGATGTGATAAAGAGGATGATTGAAGATATGGCAGTCGAAATGCCTATGTATGAGACACATGAAGTAGGCGCTGGTTTTATTGATAGGGATATTGCCGTTAAGTATTTTGAGGACTTTAAATTCTCGAATTTCATAAAAGTATTTGCATCTGCGGAAGGGGGCGAATGAAATGTTGTTCCACAAGATTCAGATAACACTCACTTTATTTATATTTATATAATCTATTAATATATAACGATGTTGTTCCACAAGATTCAGACAAAAGCAACTGTGGCTGCTGCGGGTGTCCCCGGGGAAATGGAATTAAAACTGCGTATTCTAGCTCTTGCAGGGTGGTTAGCGGCTACTATTATTCTGGTTATGCTCGCGATATATGCATACCAGAGTGGCTGGTCGGAGGGGGCTGGACAGATCCTGACTATTGCTAGCTCTATCGTCGGAAGTGGCGGTCTCGGTATAATTCTGGGTGAACGGGCCACTGCTAAAGAAGCAGGCTTGACATCTTAGTTGTATATGTCAATGGAGGAAGTTCTAGGGACGTCGCCTACAAGCGTATATCTGGCTTCACGTCGTTACGCTTAAATTCCTCCCTTCGGTCGGAACTTCAGATACCTGCCCTCCATCATCTAATATTCCAAAGGTCAAATAAACAAATTTTTTTGATATTTTTATTGAATTTTAATTAATTATTCATACACACTTAAAGTTGATGGGAAAAAACACAAAGATAAGTACCGCAGACCTCGAGGAAATATTCGTAGACAGGCGGGATGTGAAGTTCTGGAAAAAAGAGGGGCTCAAGCACAGTTATCTATTCTGGGTGCGTGCAATGCTCTCCAGGGATCCTGTGTCGGTTGAGAGACCGCGCATATCAACCGCTTCCATAGGGGTTGATGTATCTGTAAAGGAAAGAAAGGACATCTATGAATTACTTGCCAAATGTTTCGATGTACCAACACTGGAACTAATCAAAAATTTGACGGACGGTTCATTTTCTGACATGCTGCGGTGTCTCAATGTGCCGGAGGGTAAAAAATTGATCCTCGACACAGGGGATTTAGATAATGAGGAAGCACTGGACGTCCTGAAAAAAGAATACACTGGTCTTTTTTTTGATACGTACCTGCCTTTTATTCCGCCCTATGAGTCCATTTACAGGGGGGAGAAACATGTAATGAGTAAATACACAAGGGATGTGGACTCTTTTTACAGGAAGATCGGTTTGGGGGTTGAATCGGATATGCCGGACCACATAAGTCATGAGTGCGAATTTGTCTCGATTTTGTGTGAAAAAGAATTGAATGCTTTGAAAGAAACCGAAAAGGAAGGGTATAGGGTGATGCGCAACGAATTCCTGCGTAATCACCTTCTTGGGTGGGGCTCGATGTTCTGCAGCGATCTCTGCGTGCTTGCAAAATCAGATTTTTATAAGGGCATATCGCTGATAGGGAAGGAATTCTTTGATCTGGAATATAACCTGGTTTGTTCCAGATAATTATGGTTATATACCACTTATTTAATTATTAAGAATCCATTTGAGATATTCATCTCAAGGCATTTCAAATTGCTATGCAATTTGATGTATCAAAATTACAAAGTAATTTTGTATAACTTTTTATTGTAAATTCATATAGTTAGTATTACAATTAAAAATGCCAGAAAATGCAGTGAAATCAAGCAGACGGCAAATGCTCAGTGACACACTGAAAGAATACGGCAGGGAAATCCTTGTCGTTCCGGGAAAATGCGACGGCTGCGGCGGCAGTGCCGGCAGTCCCGATTGTGTGGAAGCATGTAGGGCGGTAAACAAAAGGAAGGGGGTTGAAGCCTCAATGATCACGGTCCGGGAACATAACGACACCTTTATCCCAATATTCTGCCGCAATTGCAGTCACGCTCCCTGTGTATCTGCCTGCATGACCGGGGCCAGGAACAGAAGGGACAGCGGTTGGGTTGAAACAGATGATTCCAGGTGCGTAGGATGCTGGATGTGCATAATGGTATGCCCGTTCGGGGCAATAAAAAGAGACGGGGAAGAGCACACGGCAAGGAAATGCGACGGCTGCACATCCGAGGAGATCCCGCCATGCGTTTCTGCATGCAAACAGGGTGCTTTAAAGCAAATCAGCGCGAATGAATTTACACATAATATCAGATTAAATTCGGCTGCGAGACATTTTTTACCGGCTGGCATAAAATAAATCAAATATCAAATGCACATAAAAATTTTTGAAAATTTATTTATGATTTTTTACATCAAATTATTAAACAAGAATAAAGATTCACCTAAAATGCAGGATAAACGCAATAACTGCGTTTATGCAGTAGTTATACGCAATTGACTTCGGGATGATTTACTTACTTTATATTTCAAAATTAATAGTATAACAAGATGGATGAAGAACTGAAGTGGTTTGCATCATTTCCAAAGGAATTAGAAAAGTTTAGGGGAAAACACATTGCTTTAATAGGAAAAAAGGTTGTTGCCAGTGGTGACAATGCTATAAAAGTCCTTGAGTTGGCAAGAAAGAAATTCCCAACGAAAAATCCAATATTGGCGTTCGTGCCAAAGGAGGAAACTTTGATACTGTAGAATGGAATTCCCATATCAAAAAGAAGTTTCCGACATGAAAAATAGTATATTTATGTCCCTTCGTCAACATCATATAATGAGCGGATATGCGATTCCGCTATCGCTCCATCAAAATTTGTCCTAACGGACAAACTTCGCATATCTGCCAGCACATTTAAACATAAACAGGTACTAAAATAGAAAATGCGTTATGTAATTATTGGCAATTCGTATGCGGGAGTATCTGCTGCGGAGGCTATCCGGGAAAACGACACCGGGGGGGAGATAACAATTATCTCTGATGAGCGGTATAGTGTATATTCCCGCCCGCTGATATCTTATTATCTTGCCGGGAAGGTGGATGAAGAGGGTATGTGCTACCGTTCAAGGGATTTCTATAGAAAGATGAATGTCAATGCCATGCTGGGCAGGGAGGTGATTAAAGTTGATACGGACAAACGGATTGTAACTCTTTCCGGCGGAGACGCGGTTTCGTACGATAAACTTCTCATAGCCACGGGAGGAAAACCGTTTGTTCCGCCAATGAAGGGGGCTGATGCAAAAGGCGTCTTTACTTTCACCACTTTTGATGACGCTAAAAAGCTGTATGATGCGGCAAAGAAAAGAGGTGCAAAGCATGCCGTTATTATTGGCGGCGGCTTGATTGGCTTGAAGGCATGCGAGGGGGTTAAAGCATCAGGGCTGAAGGTTACGATCGTTGAATTGGGAGAGCGGGTGCTTGCACTTGCTCTTGATGAAGAATCCGGGAGCATTGTCGGCAGACGGCTAAGAGAAGAAGGCGTCAATATAATAACAAGTTGACGATGGAAGGAAAATAGAATGTGAACTGGTTGTGGTTGCCATTGGTGTCAGACCAAATATTGATATAATCAAGGATACCGAAATTAAAGTCAACAGGGGAATCGTGACAGATGAGTATATGCAAACTTCCGTTGAGGGTGTGTATGCCGCAGGTGACGTTGCCGAAGCCTATGATCTGGTCAATGACCGCAGCAATGTAATCGCTATCGTGCCCCTTGCTTATGACCAGGGCAGAACAGCCGGCTATAATATGGCGGGCGTTAACCGTAAGTACACCGGGGGGGTGAGTATGAACTCCGTGGAGGTTTACGGTATTCCCGTAATGACGATGGGCATCACCCTGCCGGATGAAAATGATAAAAAAGAGATTTTGGTCTATAATGAGAGGGGAGTTTACAGGAAATTTATCCTCGATAATGGGGTGCTTGTTGGCGCCATACTGGTGGGGGAAGTAGATCACGGCGGCATTCTTACATTTATGATAAGAAATAAGATGAATATAAATCACTTAAAAGAGAGTCTTATCAAGGGTGATTTCTTATCACATATCGCGGAAATTGGAAGTGAAATTTCTAAAAACACTGCTCAGTGGCAAAAAGAAAATCATTTAATTCCTGATTTCTAACTGGCAATGTCAGGTTTAACATAAAAATTTTTGAAACAGAAAAAGAAATTCCCGGTTATTCGCAAAGTTGCAGGGGATCTTTTTTGAAAACAAAAAGTAAATCGACATGCTTCGATTGTATTTTTATTCATAAAATGTGATTATACATGTTAATCATTTATTTTTTAACTTATTTTTAAATACAAATATAATAATTAATAATTAATAATTTATTCCAATGTAAGAATGGAGATTATGCAAAAACAAGAGTCAATAAAGGATTACGATGAAGTAAGGAGAACAACATGCGAAAACATGTGCGAGACCGGGTGCGGGATGAAAATATTTGTAAAAGACGGCAAGATCGTGGACATATTCGGGGATGATGAGCATCCCCAGAGCAAGGGATCCCTGTGCCCGAAAGGTTCTGCGTCGTTCCAGCACATCTACAATCCCATAAGGGTGAAATACCCGATGATCCGCGGGAGTCTTGATGATAAATTCAGGAGGGTTTCGTGGGATAAGGCACTGGATTTCGTTGCTGAAGGGTTGAAAGAAACGGTAAAAAAATACGGGCCGGAAGCGCTCTACATTCACAGGACGGGAAGGTCATCGATGGGGCACAAATGGGGCGGCTCGAGATTCGGGAAACTTTTCGGGACACCCAACATTTTCGGGCAGGGACCGATATGTACGGAAGCGCCGGGGGTGGCGGCAAACTACACCTTCGGGGCAAAGGACCTCGGACGACTGATGAACCCGTCGCAGGACTGGGTAAACAGCGGGTGCATAATGATCATAGGATCAAACATGGCTGCATGCGAGGTTATAACATTCAGATGGGTTCTTGACGCAAAAGAAAGGGGGGCTAAAGTGATTGTTGTTGACCCGAGGTTTAATGCCACGATGTCAAAGGCGGATATTGCAATGCGGCTTCGCCCCGGAACAGATGCCGCACTGGCGATGGCGATGGCAAATGTCATCATAAAGGAGGAATTGTATGACAAGAAATTTGTCAGTAAATGGGTAAAGGGCTTTGAAGAATGGGCGGAAGCATGCGGGGAATGGACCCCTGAAAAGGCAGAGAATGTGACGTGGGTTCCAAAAGAAACGATAATCGAAGCGGCAAGAACCTTTGCACTCAACACGCCGTCGCAGGTCACCGGGAACCTTGGAACAGCGCAGGTCTACAATTCGATAAATATCAACAGGTGCTACATTGGCTTGCTTGCATTAACAGGCAGCATCGGCGTTGAAGGCGGGGGATGGAACTGGCTGCATAACTGCCGCCCGCCTATAAGTATAGGCGAACCTATAAAGAAAGGGCGAACCTATACCGCACCCAAGAAACCCCCTCTTTCCGATAAGCTCGTACCCTGGGCGGATATGAGCGCGGGAGGGATTTTAAATCCTATTCTCACCGGAAAGCCGTACCCGATCAAAGCAATAATCTGGAACGGTAATTTAATGGCACAGCTCCCGAACGTCAATAAATTCAAAAAGGCGATGAAGAACATCGATATTGCGGTGCACCTTTCCATACACCCGAATTTAACCTACCATCATGCTCACGCGGTATTTCCGATAAGCTCCTGGGTTGAAAGGGAAGGTTTAGTTCACCACGGCAACAACCGCCTGATGCAGTGGTATAACCAGATCATAGAGCCGCTGTGGGAATGCAGGGCGGACATAGATTTCTGGGCGGGGCTTGCCGACCGCTTTGGATGGGAAGAGGAGTTCCCGTGGAGAAAGGATGTCACAGAGAACGGCGGAAAAAAGGGCTGGAGAATTGATAAGAGAAAGATGACCGACTGGTTCAATTCAAACGAGCCGATGACTGCAGGCTGCATGAGCGATGTCCTTGACCCCGAAAAGAATCCTCCCGGGGGCATTATGTGGCCCTGCTACTCCCGCAAGGAGGCGGTTTTTGATAAAAGGCATAACGCTTCCGTTCGCGGGAAATGGATCATGTATAAAGACGAGCCTTATCCCGAATCAGACCCTCCCGGGCGTTTTCCAACACCTTCGGGAAAAATTGAGATAGCATCGGATGAGCTGGAAAATCTCGGCTGGGACAGGGTCCCGGTACACAGGGAGCCCAGCGAGACACCGATCGCAAGTCCTAAATTATATGAAAAATACCCGCTTGTGCTTTCCACGGGAAGACTTGTCGCCCATTTCCATGAGATGGGTCACTGGTGGCCGTGGACTGCTGAAATAGAGCCGGACAGGTTCATACAGATCCATCCCGGGACGGCGAAAGTTCTTGGAATCGAGGACGGCGACATCGTAATCGCTGAAAACGGCAGGGGGCATATCGAGGGCCCGGCATGGGTCTCCGAGATGGTTGATCCAAGGGAGGTGTGGATTCCAGAGGGGTTCGATGAATTCCAGCCGTTTCATCCCTATGAAAGCGTCAATGTGCTGATCGATGACATCGTTAAGGATCCGGTATATAACCAGCCCCAGTATAAGTGTGCACTCATCAGGGTTTATAAGAAGGGTGATGATGCGGATGCCTGTGCAGGGAAGGTTTATAATTTTATTAAACGGGAGTTTCCGGAATATAACACGGATGTTGACCTTGGCGTTTATGCAGAGCGAAAATTAACAGAGTAATCATTTATTAAAAAATCAAAATCAAAAAATGGAGTTCGGCAGCAAAAAATTTGAGCAGGAAGGCAGGGAATCAAGGATCACGGAGCCAGGCAGTCCGGATCAGGTGGCAATGTTTGTAGACCTTGAAAGGTGCATCGGCTGCTTTGGCTGCGAAGTAAGCTGTAAGCTGGAGCATGACCTGCCCGTGGGCCCGAGAAGAATGAGGGTTATGCAGGTAGGTCCAAAAGAGGCGGGAGGGAAATTGATGACCCTGTATCTTCCCATGAACTGCATGCACTGCGAAAAACCCGCGTGTGTTGAGGTCTGCCCTACAGGTGCGATGCAGAAGAGGTCGGACGGCATAGTCTTTGTGGACGAGAAGGTGTGTATAGGGTGTAAAAGTTGTATTATCGCATGCCCCTCCGGATCTCCGCAGTATAATGCAAAAACAGGGAAAGTCACGAAGTGCGATTACTGTATGGAAAGAGTTGATGCGGGGCTGTGGCCTTCCTGTGCAACAAAGTGTGCAATGAAAGCGCTGTCCTTTGGCAACATAAATGAACTGTCAACGGTTACAAGAGAAAAAATGGCAAGGAGATTCGGTGAGATGTTCTTTGCAGAGAAGGAAGCGAAAGAGAATTTAGTTAAAATCAAAAGATAAAATGAAGGTAGGAGTAATTGAATCAACACCCTTAAGGCTGGATTACATGAACGGCGATTTTGAAAAAGCCGAGGGTTTACTGAAGGAGGAAAATATAAACATAATTCACAGAACCGTTGCAACAGTTGAGCCGTATCACGCAACCATATTCGTGGATAAATCACGGGGCGATTCAGCAAAAAAGATTCTTGAGAAAAATAAGATTAAGATTTATCCGCCAAAGCCGTTCTTTTAGCTTCGAACGTGCATAAAAATTTAAAAAAATTTCATCGTTGTTTTTATTTCAATAATCATAATTCTTCTAAAAATAGAGATAAAAAAAATGACACAACAACAACCGATTTTGATACTCCCGGAGGGAGCATTCAGAACAACGGGCAGGGATGCCCAGAGAAATAACATTATGGCTGCTAAAGCAGTTGCCGAGATCGTGCGAACGACTTTAGGGCCCAAGGGAATGGATAAAATGATGGTGGACAGCCTGGGAGACATTGAGATAACGAATGACGGCGCAACAATAGTTGATGAGATGAATGTTGATCATCCGGCTGCAAAAATGATCATAGAAGTGGCGAAGACCCAGGATGATGAAGTCGGGGACGGAACCACCACTGCCGTGATATTAACCGGCGAGCTTTTAGCAAATGCCGAGAAATTGCTGGACATGCGCATACACCCCTCGATAATCGCCAGGGGGTATCATATGGCAGCGGGGAAGGCACATGAGATCCTGGATAAGATCGGGACCAAGGTAACTATGGATGATAAGAATCTGCTTTTGTATATCGCAACAACGGCAATGACGGGGAAAGGAAGCGAGGCAGCAAAGGAGGGTCTGGCGGAGCTGTGCGTTGAAGCGGTAAGACAGGTCGCTGAGGTGGATGAGAAGGGGAAAGTGTCGATTGACCTGGATGATGTGAAGGTCGAGAAAAAGCAGGGTGCAAGCGCCAAGGACTCGGAATTGATTCAGGGGGTAATCATCGATAAAGAAAGAGTGCATTCGGGAATGCCCGGGAAAGTAAAGAATGCAAAGATAGCGCTGCTTGATTCCGCAATCGAGGTTAAAGGAACCGAGACCGACGCCTCTATCCGTATCACGGATCCTGCGCAGCTGCAGAAATTCCTAGACAGGGAAGAGCAGATGTTGAGGGAGATGGTTGATCAAATCGCAAAAAGCGGTGCGAACGTACTTTTCTGCCAGAAGGGTATTGATGATCTCGCACAGCATTATCTGGCAAAAAAAGGAATCCTTGCTGTAAGAAGGGCAAAGAAATCGGATATGGAGAAATTATCAAAAGCGACGGGAGCAGCCATCGTAACGAACCTTAAGGACCTGGCGGGAAAGGACCTGGGTAAGGCAAAAATGGTTGAGGAGGTCAAGATCTCAGGCGATGAAATGATATTCGTGAGGGGCTGCAGGGACCCGAAGGCGGTGAGTTTATTGATAAGAGGCGGGACAGAGCACGTGGTGGATGAAATAGAGCGGGCAATAACGGACGCCCTTGGAGGAGTTGCTTCTGCGATAGAGGACGGGAAAGTTGTTGCCGGCGGCGGTGCGGTAGAGATCGCCCTGGCAAGAGGGTTAAGAGATTACAGTGAAACAGT
>MCBC01000039.1 GCA_001723855.1 Candidatus Altarchaeales archaeon WOR_SM1_86-2
ATTCCGTGTAATGCGGCAACAACAGAGAGAGCCGTATACGGGAAATCTGTATGTACGGTTCATGGGAAGGGTTGAAGCGGGTAACCGCTTCTTCCTATTCTGTACATATTACTCGGCGAAGATACAATACAATAAATTCAAATTAATTAAAAATGATAAGCAACTCAACGAAATCTGGAGTGTGCGCAGGCATTATTACCTTTGGGGGAGTAATATTATCTCCTCTCGGTGGCTTTATACCTTTGGTTGTACTTCCCTTAGCAACAGGCTACGCCACCCGCTGGGCTGTGAGGAAGTTTATTTGGCATGAGTGGGGGATCAAAAAATGAAGCAAAAACTGTAATCCTGATTGTTGCTTTAATTGACATATTTATTCTTTAAATACTTATTAAATAATAACATGAGAAAGTTAAAATTATATTTAGAAACAACCGTCTGGAATTTTGTATTTGCAGATGATGCCCCAGAGAAAAGGGATGCTACTTTAAAGTTTTTTGAGGAAATTGGTCTTGGTAAGTATGAAATATTCATATCGGATCTTGTGTTTGGTGAAATTGATGATGCGGATCCAGAAGCAAGAGAAAGATTGACTGATCTTATAAACAAATATAATCCTGTTGAATTAAAAAACAACCACGAGATTAGATCGCTTTCAGAGAAATATATGGCAGAAAAAATCATACCCGAAAAATTTAAAAGAGACGCCACACACATAGCATTCGCTGTTGTAAATGACCTCAATGCTATCGTGAGTTGGAATTTAAAGCATATAGTCAAGTTAAAAACTCGTGTTAAAACGAATGCCATTAATCTGGCAGAAGGATATAGAGACATTGAAATATGTACTCCCGAGGAGGTGATTGAAAATGATTAAATCAAAAATTTAAAATGAAAATTAAAGAACCAAAAGCGTTAGCGGAAATCCATAAAATAAGGGAAAAACAATATTATGAAACCAAAGGGATGACCGAGGCAGAAGAGATGGAATATTTTAATAAAAAAGCAGAGCATTTAAAGCGAAAATATGGGCTCAAATTGCGGACAGTTGGATGATTAAAAGAGATGCACAATCAACATCAATAGAAACAGTAATCAAATCGCCTGCGTCATACGTCACATAACTTAGCATGTCCGCTCTCGTCGCTCCTCCGTCGCTCCTTACCCTTCGGAAAATTTTGCCTCCTTCGTCGGCAAAACTTCAGATACCTGCCATCCGTTATCGGGAATTGCTCCGCCTAATGTGAAAATAAAAATCTCATTAAATTGAATCACTTAATATCCCCAACAGATTTGTGCCCGCTTAGCGCACCTATTTTATAAAGATATGTGCTGTACATATTGATTTTTTATTAATATTTATTAAGATAGAAAGAATAATAAAAATCAATGGATGTTGAAGATACTGTAATAAATAGAAGAAGCGTGAGGGAATTTCTGGATAGGGATGTTAGAGATGAACTTATAAGGAAGATTCTCGAGTGCGGAAGGTGGGCTCCCTCGGGGCTTAACAACCAGCCGTGGAGATTCGTTGTTATAAAGGACAAAGATGTTAAAGGCAGGGTGGCGCAGCAGACCCGTTACTGCGGCATAATCACAGAAGCACCGGTATGCATAGCGGTCTTTATGGATAAAAGCGAAAGCTATGACCGGACAAAGGATTTGCTTGCGATGGGGGCATGCATACAAAATATGCTTTTATGTGCCCATTCCCTGGGCTTAGGGGCGGTCTGGCTCGGGGAGATTTTGAAGAACAAGGAAAAGGTCGCGGGGATTTTGGAAGTGCCAAACAGCTACGAATTGACTGCTGTTGTTGCATTAGGATATCCCAAAGACGCAGAAAGAGCATCTACACGAAAACCGCTTGATGATTTGATTTTCAGGATTATCTGATTTCAGGATGCCATCCCCTCCCCAATAATCTCAACATCTTCATCCTCCAAATACAACTCCATAGCATCTTTCAGACTGCTCATCACCTCGCCTATTGTTTTTCCCTGAAAAGCGACCTCTAATTCGGGGCATATAGCGGAATAGCCGCCGAATTTTTCTTTCTTTAGTATCGCGGTTAATGTCAGTTCCATATTTTTTTTATTATTATTTAGGATTTGAATTATAAATACTAAAATTAAAATGGCGGATAAATTTATAATTCTTGAAACAAATGTTGACGATTGCAACCCAGAGATTCTGTCCTACCTGATGGAAAAAGCGATGGATGAGGGGGCGCTGGACATTCACATTATCCCCGTTATTATGAAGAAGGGCAGGGCAGGGCATTTGATAAGAGTTCTGGCTTCGGAATCCGAGAAAGAGAAACTTGCAGAACTTTTGATGCGGGAAACTGCAACACTGGGAGTCAGGGTCATCGGGGTGAAGGAAAGATTTGAAGCGGCCAGGGAAATAAGAAAAGTTAGGATAAAGATCTCCGGACGGGAAGAAGAGGTGAGGGTTAAGAAGAGCGAGTTTGGGATTAAAGCGGAATCAGATGACATTAAGAGGCTGGCAAAGAAGTACAATATCCCCTACAGGAAGGTGGCGGAAAAGGTTGACGGGAAATGCAAAAAAAGTATTTGCGGCATATAGCGAAGGGAATTCAGCCGGAGACATACAGGGAAATTGAGTGCAGCGATAGTGGAGGATTACAGGAACCATAGTATTGGAACTAAAATGAATATCGCAGTGAGTTGGTTGAGTGTGTTATTATGCAGTACAGGGTGTGAAAATCAATCCCCAATCTTAAAATAAATTCTCCGATTGTCCTTACCTTTATTCTCTGCCTTTACGATCTCTATATGCCCTACTTCAGATGTATTTTTCACATGCGTTCCGCCGCATGCTTGCTGATCAAAGTTTTCGATTTCAACAATCCTTATCCTGGCGATTGACTGCGGAATCTGCATTTTAAGTCTTACGACGGCAGGGATCCTAAACGCTTCATCTCTTGGAAGGAATTTTATATTCACTGCGAGTCCCCTGCCCACGATCATGTTTGCTTTCTCCGCGTAGTCTTTAATTTCATCCTTATTGAAATTCTCAAGGCTGAAATCAATTCTCGTTTTCTTTTCCCCGATCTGATTCCCCGTGATCACGGCTTTCGCCTCCTTATAGATCACCCTGCTTAGAATATGGCACGCGGTATGGTATCTCATAAACAGGTACCTTCGCTTCCAGTCAATTACACCCCTGATCTTATCCCCCGCCGAAAGCCCGCCTTTAGATACTTCATGGCTAACCCTGCCCGAGAACTTTCCAGCATAGACCACGGGAAATTCCTCATTGTTCTTAATAAATTTTCCAGTATCATATGGCTGCCCGCCGGCATTTGGATAGAATGCTGTGCGGTTGAGGACAACAAATTTATCGTCCTTTACACCAACCACTTCGGCATCAAATTCCTTCATGTACGAATCCTCTTCATAGAGTTCCATCTTTTTTATTTATAAAGGAATCTAATATTATTACATAAAGATGGATGCTACAACTGTTATGAAGGGAATGGTCTGCACAGCCCGACGGCATTGTGAAGAAAGGATTTATGTAGCATCAGCGCCGCATATTTGTTCCAATCAGGGAGCCGGGCGAGACCGCGAATAAATCACAGGCATGTCCTTTCCATTCCTATGTTCGCATTCTACATGTTCTCAGCGCATCATTTTTATTTCCATGTTATGGTTCCGTGTTGTAGTTCGGTCTATCATGTTGGCTTGTCACGCCAGCAACCCGGGTTCAAATCCCGGCGGAACCGCATGGGGTTGTGGTGTAGTTTGGCATAACACCCCTGGTTTGGAACCAGGAGATCAACAGTTCAAATCTGTTCAACCCCAAAAAAACGTTCAAGTCTCCCCTTGGTGTAATTGCATAGCACGAGAGGTTGTAACCCTCTAAGTCCGGGTTCGAATCCAGGGGGGAGATATATAGTCCCGTAGCCCAACAGGCAAGGGTGCTGGACTTTGAATCCAGAGACGCAGGTTCGAATCCTGCCGGGACTATATGCAACGCAGTGCGTTGCATATATGTTGGCGGTAGTTCAGTTTGGCAGAACGCTCGGTTGTGGCCCGGGTCGTCGTGAGTTCAAATCTCGCCCGCCAACCTCATCACAGGGCATATAGCATAACGGGATAGTGTAACCGGGTACGAACCGGTAGATGCAGGTTCAAATCCTGCTGTGCCCGTGCTGGATTGGCAGAGTTCGGCTTATTGCCGCCGTCTCGAAAACGGATGATCACAGAGTGATGCGGAGGTTCGAATCCTCCATCCAGCGTCACATATGGGCTCGTAGTTCCAACTGGCAGAACACTGCGCTTGCACCGCAGATGCTCTGGGTTCGAATCCCAGCGAGTCCATGCAGCCTTGTTAAGGCTGGCGAAGGGCGGGTTGCTCCGCAACAGCCTTGTTAAGGCTGGCGAAGGGCGGGTTGCTCCGCAACCCACCTCGGTTGAGTGTCATCGAGCCGAAAGGCGATGATGGCATCCGCGTGTGCACGGAGCGAGCCGTGCAGGATGACTAAAGACGGGTAATTCAGGTTGGTTAGAATGCTCGGCTGATATCCGGGTTGTCGCAGGTTCAAGTCCTGCCCCGTCTATATATAATCAATTTTGGAATTTGAAATGTTTTGCTGTTTCTGAAGGTTGTTTTATCTTTTCAATACTTCAACCGCGGGCAGTTTCTTCCCTGCCAGAAGGTCCATTGATGCCCCCCCTCCCGTACTCATCCAGTCAAATTTATCATCAATTTTCAATTTTCTCGCAGCAGCAACCGTGCTTCCCCCGCCTAAAACGGAAAATGCGCCTGAGTTTGCAATTGCAGTTAACGTTTCATATGTGCCGTAAGTAAAATTTTCTTTTTCAACCAAACCCATCACGGCGTTAGCTAACACTGTCTTTGAGTTTTTAATAATATTTTTATATTCTTCAACGGTTGTACTGCCAATATCAAGCAACGGGCAGTCCTTTGCAGGATGGCTGTCCTCCGTTAATTCTTCCACACCTATCTCGAACCTCTCGCCGTTTTTTTCAACTGCAACATCAGAGGGCATTATTATCCTGCCCCTGTATCTTTTAAACAGCCTTCCGGCAATATCTATCTGGTCCAGCATGTTATTTTCGGTGATAACATCAATGCTTGCGTCCCCGATCCAGAACCGTGCCGCTAAAAATATATTCCCCACCAAACCGCCAACGAGTATCTTATCCGCACCATTTTCCAATGCTCTTTTTGCAACTTCAATTGAATCGTCTGCTTTCGCACCGCCTAAAATAAATGTTACGGGATGCTCCGGGCTGCTGATCACTCCGTTTAATATCTCAAGTTCTTTTTGCATTAATCTGCCTGCACAAGACGGAAGCACCTGCGGGAACCCGACAACACTTGGCTGGCATCGGTGTGCTGTTCCAAAGGCGTCGTTAATATAAATGTCGATAACCGTGGATAATTTTCTTACCAGATGAGTGTCTGCTTTTTTGGCATAAGGACAACTGCCCCCGTTCTCCCCCGGGTATGTATATACCTCCTCGGAATCAAATCGGACATTTTCAAGCATTAAAATTTCCCCGTTGTCCAGGTTCTTGATTGTATTTCTTGCATAAGTCCCAAATAATGTCTCCTCGTATTTTACTCCACGATCATAACCTGTTTTTTCCTTCAGAATTTCAGATAGCCGCTTCGCGTGTCTTACCATGGTTGTGAAATCATTTTTCCCCGGGCGGGATTGATGCGCAACAACCACGATCTTTGCGTTCTTTTCAATAAGTTCCTTGAGGGTGTCAACATGCGACAAAAATCTCCGGTCATCTGCAATTTCACGGTTTTCATCAAGCGGGCTGTTCAGGTCCAGCCTCACAAGAACTGCTTTTCCCTGGAAATCAAAATCATCCATGGTTTTAATGCGGGCCATTTTTATTTTTTATTAAAATTATTAGAAGAAATAAATTAAAATTAATTATACTCTGCATTAATTTTCACATAACTATAGGTTAAATCGCACCCGTATGCGACGGCATTTTCATCGCCGTCGTGGAGATTAACCACTATCCTTATCTCCCTGCTCTTCAAGATTTCGTGGGCTTTCTCTAAATCGCCGGTGACGCCTTTTTCAACCACCTTTGTTTTATCTTTATCATTGGAAAAGATTATATCGATCTTATCAAAATCAACCTCTATCACTGAACCTAAAGCAGAAACTATCCTTCCCCAGTTTGGATTTTCCCCGAAGATCGCTGTCTTTACTAAGGGGGATGAAATTATTGCTCTCGCTCCCTTCCGAGCGTTCTCCCTGCTTTTAGCGTTCTTAACTTCAATCTCCAAAAACTTCGTTGCCCCTTCGCCGTCTTTTGCGATCAACTTTGCCAATTCACGAGCAACGAAATTCAAGGCATAACAAAAATCCTCAAATTTACACTCATGAGAGCGGTTGGACATTAAAATCACGGTGTCATTGGTGCTCATGTCCCCATCTACGGAAAGCATATTAAAGGAATCCTCTACCGCATTTTCTAAGGCGGTTTGCAATTCTTCTTTTCCAAAATCGGCATTTGTTGTCAAAAAGCAAAGCATCGTCGCTAGATCTGGAGCAATCATTCCGGCACCCTTCGCTACCCCCCCGATCTTTATGCCCCTATAATTTACAGAGATTTGCTTCGGATAGGTATCTGTGGTCATAATTGCCTTTGAGGCGTTCGAACTTCCTTCATGCTCTCTGTCAATTTTGTCAACCAGTTCCTTAATCTTCAAAACATCCAATTTTTTACCGATGATCCCTGTTGATGCCACCAAAATACTGTCGGCGTCAATTCCCAGTTTCTCGCCAGCGATCTCGCACATCCTTTTTGCATCTTCAAGCGCCGTTTTTGTGCAGCAGTTTGCATTCCCCGAGTTTGCGATAACTGCTCTGATCCCTCCTCTTTTCAATTTTTCCTTATCAATCGGGACGCTGGCTCCATTTACCTTGTTCTTTGTAAACACTCCAACGCTTTCGCAGACTTCATCATTTAAAATTAACGCTACCCCGTATTTTCCTTCCCGGACTCCATAGGCCCTGAAATTGCCTATACAGACCCCGTCTTCCGTTATTTCCATTTCATCCATATTTGACATTTTAAAATATTATTTATTAATACAATAATCAAATACATAAAATCAACAAAAAAATAATGGCAGAGATAAAGTTATGTACTTCCTGCGGAACCCAGGTAATGGAGCGATTCACGGAATTTAGATGCCCGGACTGCGGGCAGACAAAGATAATAAGGTGCCCGTCGTGCAGGGTGCTTGCGACTAAATATGTTTGCGAGAAGTGCGGGTTTGAGGGGCCTTAGTTTTAAAAATTAGGGGTATGGAGCTTAGTCTACCTAAAACAAACATACTGTTGGACAGGAATTTCATAATCGCGTTTTTGCTTTTAGCTTTGATTTCCTCGGTGCTCCACGAACTGGGTCATTATGTGATTAACATAGCACTTGGCGGGGATGTATATATGACATTTTCTGCAGTAATGCCAAAAGACCCGTCAGCACCAATATCTGCAGATCATTGGTTACTGGCGCTTACAGGGGGGCCAATGGTGTCGTATTTTTTGATATATCTCGGATTATACCTACTGCTTTTCTCCAAACGGTTTCAGTTGCTGGGCACATCACTTGTGTTGATAAATGCACCTGCTCGGGTTCTTTCAGCATTTGATGAAACAAAAATATTTTCAATATTGGGGCTTGATCCTGGTTTAGTTTACCTCTACCTGATTCCCCTGTTTGTGTTAATACCCATAATTGTCGTTTATATGTCAATAGTGAATAAAAGAAAATATTTAATAATTGGGGGGCTGATACTTTTATCACTGGCATTTGGCGCGATCAGGGTGACTATTGATAAGGAATTTTTCATGAACCCGTTTTTTGGAGAGGGTTATATATTTCCAGATATCTTTGGGATAAATATTTATATGGTGATTTTAAGTTTAATCGCTCTTGCACTTTTCTTTGGAAAATATGTTCAATATCTTTTTACCAAACAACACGATACATAAATCATAAGTAAAAATGGATAGGTATGGGTTGATAAAGGGTATTGCCATCTCTTTTATTCTCTTTTCCATTCCTATGGCTTTAGCACCCCTGTTCAATGCCCCGCTTTCAAAGACGCTGACCCTGATGGCTTCGACATTCGCTTTGGAGTATTTTGCGGCGTCTGTCGGAGCCGGCATGGGTCTAAACCCGTTCTTTGTTTTGATCACGATACTTTCTGTCGGAGCAGGAGTCGTGGTTTTAATGTTCGGGATTTTCGAGTTCATGGGAACAAGATCAAACAAGGTTTCCGGTTTTTTGGCAAAATCACACGGAAAAGCACAAAAATCAAGGATTATACAGCGATACGGGATATACGGGCTTATACCCGGGGCTGCATTTCTCGGTTTTTATGTCTGCCCAGCGATTGCATGGATTTTAGGGTGGAAGAAAGATTTAAGTGCGGCATTGATAATTTTTGGCTTAGGGGTAGCCTCTGCAATCGTCTTGCTTTCAACGCTCGGGGTTCTGGGGCTGGTTTTATAGTTTCTTTCCCGCTTTATTGTTTTTCAGCGATCTTCTCATGAAAAACCTCGAAGAAAAATGAAAAGTACCAAAAGTATCAAGAACTTGTTACTTTCAGTGGAGCAAGGAAATGGAATTAAATCCCATGGGTATGTAATTTCGCATAAATCGCATGTTTATATTTATAAAAACAATTAAATAAATTAAACATCTAAATTAAACTTAAAAATGATGTACAAAACAAAAGTCAAAAAATGGGGTGGTTCGTATGTGGGAGTTATCCCTGCAGAAGTTGTGAAAGTGCTGCATATAG
>MCBC01000040.1 GCA_001723855.1 Candidatus Altarchaeales archaeon WOR_SM1_86-2
TGTGAGACTGCTGCAGTTGGATGCGCTCTCTATATCATAGCCCTTTGCGAGTGTGTCTACGATCTCATCCGCATCGATATCGCCTGCGTCCAGATCAAGACCTGGGGGGAGGAAGGACGGCTCCCCTAGATAAGTCCATTCGCTCAGCCATGTCGCTATCGGGACAGATCCTATATCGGTTAATGCCGCCGGGTCTTCCCCGATTGCTTTTATGGATTCCAGATCGCCGCGCATGACCTGGTCAATCGGGTCAAAAGAAATATGACCCTCCTTTATGAATGAGCCGTTATGCTTTGGGTTATAGCCGTTGACATACGCCCTCATGTATAGTGCTATCGTGGTCGACCATTGAACATTTTCATTATAACTTTGATGGAAATCATACGCCTTGTCATACAGCTTGAACAACCTCACGGGAACGACCGCCGCAGTCTTATAACCTGTTTCGTTATATGTTATGTCCCTGTAACTCGAACTCATTTCCGGAATAGTTACGATAAGAACGATATTTCCGGTTCCGTCATCGGATTCGGCAATTTCAACGTCATCGGGTTCGATTCCTTTCATCCTGATGTCAATGTCATTTATGCTCCATATAAATTCATTCCCCCCCATGCATCTATCGGAAGTTTTACACAGCTGCTCGTTAAACTCTCGTGCAATATCTATCTGCATATCCCTTATCATCGCATTCCTTCCCGCATCCCTGCTTCCCATTGTCAGATATTTATTCACGCCGTCATCGGTCATATAGTGTCCAACCTTCCACACGGCGGGATGCCCGGTATGGTCCAGAATAGTCGGCAGTTGTCCTTTAACTCCAAGTATCGTACTGGTCATCTTAACCTGCTCCGCATGCTTTGCAGTCTTTGTGTATGAAGAGTTCATTAGATGCATCGCTATGCACGTAACGATCAGTACCACAACCACTCCCAGGGAGGTGTAGATCATGCTCCCTCTCCTGTCTTTCCTGAATTCCCAAGATTTCAACTTCATTTTCTCCATATATAAACCTTCAATAATCCCTCGTGCACCTCACCATCATTCCTGTGGACTGCCACCGGCGAAACAGAAGAGATGATATTTTTAGTGTCCGGCGGTGACGCACCCCATGGACCAAATTTCATGTCGTCCCTTAAATCATCAATCTCAACCATGCATTCGTATTCTATAAAACCGTAACTGCTCGGATCAAATCCAGCCATGCTGTTCTCATCCAAAACCCCCGGCCGTTTAATTCCATTAACCTCGTAAACCAGCTCGCTTTTGCTTTCAAGTATACTCGACAGCTCCACAGCGCTTGTATGCATATCCACCGCCCTGTTGGTCTCCAGATACCCGCCAACAATCTTAAAGATCAAAACCATGAGGACCATGGTTATGATCAGCATTATCGTCAATGCCGGGATATCCTCCAGGGATACCGGACCTATTTGTCCCTCTCTATCGGTTAAAAACCTTTTTATTTCGCCAAGCATTCTCTATTAGTGAAATATGGGATTTTAAATAAAAATACATTCAAAGCAGGTCGATTTATTTTTCTGTTTCAAAAAAGATTTTTGGCATTTTTGCAAAAAAACAGGAATTTCTTTTCTGTTTCAAAAAAATGTGATGAACCTCAGGTCCCAACTGATTATTCAGGTTCAGTTATCTATATAATTTTTTTCTTATTCTTATTTATTGTTTCATAATTTAAAGATAGTACAAAATGGCAGAAAAAGAAGAGAAAACTTACACCATTCCATTAAGGCAGGTTTACGATGCCCCGAGAACGAAGCGGGCAAGCAAAGCAATAAAGGTGGTGAGGCAGTTCCTGGTAAGGCATGCGAAAATCGGAGACGTGCATCTTCCGCCGGAAAATATTGTTCTGGATAAAAGCTTGAATGAAGCGGTATGGGCGCGCGGAATCCAAAAACCGCCTCGCAGGATCAGGGTCAGCGTTGCCGAGGATGAAAAAGGAAGAATGGTGGCTTCATTGGTTGAGTGACGGCGCCAGGGAAGATACTTGAAATTCAGGGTTAAAATAAATTCTATGCTCCATCCTGCCATAAAATCCATATCTAATAGAGCCCGACCAAACGAAGGGTTGATTCACCAGCCCCCCATTTTTCCGGATCAGAAAGGAAATTACCGGGTTTTCGCCGAAAATGCTGGAAATCCTTCCGGATCGGAAGGGTAAACTGAACTACTGTGAATTTATTTTTATTTTAGTATTGTCATAAATGTTAATATGGCAAAATCAAATAACAAAGACTGATTGAACCAGGGAATAAGGCTGCAATCGGTCCGTATTATTTAATATATAAACTTAATTCATTGCATGATAAAATGGAAATTCAATTTGAAGATTTCCTGTCGCTGATGGCAAATTACCTATCAACGACGCCGTCAGAAATGTTGGCGGGGAATGTGTTTGCAGTCGCAACAGGGTTGATTCTCGTTTATATCGCGGTGTTTATTATCAACAAGTTCACAGGGCTGATCATATTTTTCCTCAAGAAAATCTTCCTGACAATTATTGTCTCGGTAGCATTCTACCAGTTCCTTTTGCACTTAAATTCCAGGATAGCGGCAGAGGGACTTACAAACGATATACTTGTGCTGGGCGCAGCGGGTTTCCTCGTCGGCATTCTTGCGTTTCTCACTGCGCTGTATGCTTCATTCCGTTCGTTTAAAAAAGTTCGTAAAGGGGAAATTAAAAAGCCGGGGGCTTATGAAAAACCAAAAGAGTACGAGAAACCCGCAGAGGTTCAAGCGGCTGCAAAAGAAAAACACGGGGAAAGAAGCTTCAAGGAAATGCTTTCCATAGATTCGATCAAGAGCGACAAATCCCTCGGGGCGGTGATCGCATACATAGTGATCGCGGAATTCGGAGTGTTCTCGTCAAAAACAATCGCAGCACCCACCGTAGATGTTGGGTTGATGTTCTTCATCGCCTTCATGATCGTAGCGGTTTTCTTCATCAAACAAAGCTACAAGGACTACAAGAAGGGTCTCTTCCATTTTGCCGTCGCATGCGTCGTCGGAGGTGCACTTTCAATACTGCTGGGTCATCTATGGGGTGCGGTCCCTCTTGAACAGCTGTTGTCCGCGGGCTACTTCGCAACCGACTCCCTGGTGGCGTTCGTCACCGGGCTTGCACTCAGCCTTTTCATGGGAAGCAGATAGCAGATGCCAGCCCTTTTTATATTTCAAATACTAATTTAACAATATAATATGCACAATTTAGTTTGCAAAAATTCACCTAAATCTGCACTGGATGGAAATTCCTGATCAACCATAAGAACCAATTTAAATTAAAACTCAAAATGTCTGGAAAAATTAAAAGGGCACATGCAAGTGATATTATGAATAGCAATGTGGTCGCTGTTAAGAAAAGCGAAAATTTGGGAAGTGTGGTAAAAATAATGGCTGAAAAAAGGATCGGGAGTGTTATCGTTGCTGATGAACCCGATAACCCGCAGGGAATAATAACTGAAAGTGATATGATAAGGATAATGGCAAAAAAAGGGAAGGGATTCTTTGATTTAAGTGCAGGACAGGTCATGTCAAAGCCGTTAGTTACGATAATTCCTTCAGCAGATATTGAAAGAATTGAAAAAGAGATGAGACGAAGGAATATAAAGCATTTGCCCGTTGTTGCATCAGGAGAATTGCATGGAATAGTAACTTCAAAAGATGTAGTTGATTATCTGGGAAAATGGAGGGTCTGATGTAACATAAATTATATTACAATGGAAAAACGTACGGATTCTGCGGGGGCTGCACCTCAATTAAAAAAATTAATTAAAAAATCATATCCCTGAACATTATTTTTAATCGTCGGAAACTCCGGCTCAGGGAAAGATTCAATAATATCCGGGGCGATTAAAAAATACCCGAATAATCTAAAGGAGGTATATCAATCTAAAAGATACGTTACACGCCCAGGGTCTAAATTTGAAGATAATCATTTCATAACCCCGGAAAAATTTAAAGAAATGGAAAAACAGGAAAAATTTGCTTTAAAATGGCACAGTTATGGTTTAGATTATGGGGTTCCTATAGAAATAGACGAATGGCTTAAGGGGGGGCACCCGGTTATTGTTAATGTGAGCAGGGAGGTTATTGACAACGCTCGGCTGGTCTACGAGAACGTAAAAGCAGTTTTTATAGAAGTCCCGTCCGAGATCACCTTGAAAAGAATTAAAATGCGGGGAAGAGAATGCGGGGAAAATTTAAAAGAAAGAGCAGAAAGAGCAAGGACACGCCAAAAATCATATGGAGTGGATTTTGTAGTGGACAATTCCGGGGAATTGGATGATGCTGTTGATCAATTTTTAAATTATTCAATAAATATCATACATAAAATAAAGAATAAATCAAACGGAACAGATTTGAGGGGTGGATAACGTTTGCGGCTATGCGAAGTTTTTGCGGAACGCAGTGGAGCAAAAATTTGGGTGCAGCGAAGCGGAACTACACAGCCGCTGTTGTGTGCCGTACACCGCCAATTCTCCCTCGCCCAAGGACACGGGCGTCTTCTATTTTTCCTGCATTATGCAATGTCCTTCACCCTCTTTCGTTTCCCATTTCCAGGTATCAATTAATTTTATTTTGCCACCATCACCAACTTCAATTTTGTCATTTGAGTTTCCGCTATTTTTTTCGCCATTAAGATTTATTTGTTCATAATGAAAGTGAAATTTCTCTCCTTCAATATATCCAATAATATCACCTTCTTTGATTTTTCCGCCTTTGTATTCACCCATCACCATCTCCTGACATTGATAAAAAGCGAAGATGGTGTCGCCGTTCACCTCTGCACCGGGACCATCATTTTGTAGTACATGGAAAATCCTGTTATTCAGATTAAACGCTGGTGGATTGCTGAGTGGTTTGAGCATTTTTGCCATTCGATAATAATCAAGCGTCAAATTGTTATCGACAGGTATGCTGCAAAATTTGAGGGTTTTGTAATTTCCGCTGTCGTAAAATCTCTTTGCCGGCAGGGACGAATGAAGATCCAGAAAAGCCACATCACTTCTTATTGCCTCGGTTTCCAAATAGTCCATTATCTTTTTTCCAAAACCATGTCCTTGAAATTCCGGCAGTACAAAAACCCGCCTGATATTTGTTCCAAGCAAAGTACCGGTTCCAATAATTCTATCGTGCATCAAGAGAACAATTGCTGTTCCATTGCCTGCGTCTTCCTTGATATTTTGCGGTGAATGGTAATCAATGAAATAGTCAATCGCTTCTTTCGGGTAAAAAGACCTGTAAGATTCACGAGTTGTCCTGTGGACTAATTCAACAATTTCTTCCAAATCCCTGTCTTTAAATTTCCTCAATTCTTCATTCATTCTCATATTCCGGTTTTAGCACCCAAGGACAGGCGCCTCTTGGGTGAATGGGCGGTGTATTGCACACAACAATGGTATATACGAACTTGTTCTCACGGGCATCCTTCTGGATTAAACTTAACTTTAATAAATACATTTTTTTGAAATAAATAAAGAACAAATCAAACGGAACAGATAGTAATGAACCAGAAATATGAGCTGTTCCGTGAGAAGGGAGAGAGGACGGCAGAGAGCGGCTTCAGGAGATACCGCAAGAAACTCATAGACCGGAAACTCATAAGGAGAGAGTTCACATCCAGGGGATTCAGGGGGAGATCGTCAAAGTCCTTTTTATGTCGGGGGGTTTTGAATAGGTTTGTTGGAAAAATAAAGAGTAAAAATTCAGATATGTAAGTGCTTAGTTTGCTATTTTAATTTTTAAGAGTAATGAATAAGGAATAATAAAATGACTAAAAAGGAATTAACCGCAAAAAATTTCGATGATACTTATTACAATATAAGAGAGATTCTTGAAAATGCAAGAACCACCGTATACAAAGCCGTGAACTTCATGATGGTTCAGGCATACTGGAATATAGGGAGAGTTATCGTTGAAGACGAGCAGAAAGGAAAAGGGAGAGCGGATTACGGCAGGTATTTACTAAAAGATTTATCTGAACGGCTTACCAAAGATTATGGCAAGGGCTTTGATGAATCAAACCTGAGAAATATCAGAAAATTTTATTTAACATTCCCAAACTGTGACGCACTGCGTCACGAATTAAGCTGGACGCATTACCGGCTGCTTTTGAGAGTGGAAAAAGACGATGCTCGAAGCTTTTACATGATTGAGTCCATACACAACAACTGGAGTACAAGAGAACTTGAGAGGCAGATAAACTCCCTCCTTTATGAGAGGATTGCTCTTAGCAGGGATAAAGAAAAAGTAAAGGAATTAGCAGTGAAAGGTAATGAAATCCAGGCGCCGAAAGATATTATAAAAGACCCGTATGTTCTTGAGTTTCTCGGTCTGGATGGAAACGAAAGATACCTTGAAAAAGATCTTGAGCAGGCATTGACAGATAAATTACAGAAGTTTCTCCTTGAGCTTGGGCGCGGATTTTCTTTTGTATCGCGCCAGAAAAGAATCACGCTTGACGGCGACCATTTCTACATTGACCTTGTTTTCTACAACTACCTCCTGAAGTGTTTTATTTTAATTGACTTAAAAGCCGGTAAACTCACCCACCAGGACATCGGGCAGATGGATTTTTACGTCAGGTACTTTGAGAAGGAAGAAAAACAAAAGAGAGACAACCCAACCATCGGATTAATATTATGCACAGGCAAAAACGAAACAATGGTGAAATACACACTGCTTGAAGACAGCCGGCAGGTGTTCGCATCTAAATACAAATTATACTTACCCTCAGAAGAGGAACTAAAAAGAGAGCTGACAAAAGAACGACAACTAATAGAAATGGAAAGACGACTAAAGGATAACACACAGTGAATTTCATGAAACAAGCTCTCCTTTAAAGGCTGTGGATAAAACCGAATGTTCTAAAATCCTAAAACATAAAATAAAGAATAAATCAAACGGAACAGATTTGAGGGGGGGATAACGGAAGAAGGATTGCGAAGTTGCAACCGTAGGGAGCAATTTGGATGAGCGATAGCGAATCGTAAATCCTTTGTTAGACGGGGTCGTTAGACCCGAACGGAGCGTAGCGGAGTGAGAGTGCGAATGAAGGAACATTTATATTTCTAATTAACTTTATTGATTTCTTCTTCAGGTGTCAGCACATCGATAATTTTCACACCTCTTTTTCGTTGTTCGTCATCTAAAGTAATTAATCTCACATTGAATCTTGATGCAACAGCAACATATATAGAATCTGCACATCTTATCCTATATCTCGCGGCAATTTCGGATGCAAACATAGCTAAACTTTCATCTATTGGTATCATAGTGATATTAGGAACTTTTCTAAACCGCTTAACAAAATTCATTGCTAAGATCTCATTATCTGTTTTGCGTACTATAGCTGCTGACATCTCTGGCAAGATAATTTGAGGAACTACAATCTCAATATTCTCATTTCTTATCCTATCGATCAATTCTTTGCTATATTCATGATGTTCTTCCCCTTCGACCGCAGAATTTACTATGACGCTTGCATCTATACAATACATTTTATCTTCTCATTTCAGATATTATCTTCCAGCTAGGTTTATCAGTTACTTTTGCCTTGCTTATCTCTCTACCAACCCTGTATAAATCGTCCCAAGCATCAGTTTCTTTTTCAAACTGATGATACATAAGGCGCAATAGTTTTTTTATTTTCATATCTACATACTGATATTTTTCTATCCCAATATATGTGCTCATTTTTTACTCAAAATGCGTAAAATAAATGCGAAAAATATTATCGTTATTACCAAGGATACAATATCATTTGACTTTGTTTTATGCCTCTCTAAATATTGAGTTGTAAGATCAATAGCATCCAATGGGCTTAATCTATTGAATCTTATATACTCCATACCTTCAAGTGCACCAACGGGCTTCACGTTGTCTTCTACAATAGGTATTATTTGTATATTCGCTTTGGACGCATAACCCATCTCTTGATTGACATAAGATGATCTATCTCCATCTCTTGTTAATATTGCTATAACAATATCAGAGTCATCTATATTTCTTGTAACTTTTTCCCAAATATCTGTCCCGGGTTGATAGTCCTCATCTGCTATGTATGTCTGAATACCGGCCAAATCTAAATTGCTCTTTAGTGTGCTAACGATGTTTCTATCCTTCACACTATGACTTACAAAAACTTTCATCATATATAATGTCAGTTTAGATTATTTAATAAAACTAAATATTAACTAATAAAAGCAATATAACTAAAATCAATTTGAATGTTCCAAATTCGCATTTCGTCTAACAATGGTATATACGAACTTGTTCTCACGGACATCCTTCTGGATTAAAGTTAACTTTAATAAATACATTTTTTTGAAAAAAATAAAGAATAAATCAAACGGAACAGATGGTGACCACATCTTTTATTTTTGTTTTTTTGTGGACACCTTCTTTAAGGTTTTGTTATATTGTTTGATTAAATATTTTATTGTCGGCCTCAGATTATTATCTTTTGAGTATTCCTTAAGTGCGCTGTAATACTTTTGCCTGTCCTCTAAAGCAATGTTGATCGGAGGGTACTTATTTCTTATCAATATAAAATTCAGCAGCAGTCTCCCCACTCTCCCGTTACCGTCCTGGAACGGGTGAATATGTTCAAATTGATTATGAATTATTGCTGCCAGGATCAACGGCTTGAAATTACTTTTGTTTTCATTATACCATTCAACAAAATCCCGTAAATAATAATCAAGGTCTTTAACAGGGGCTCCCGAATGCACGATTTCACCCCCGCCATCTCTTATCACTACTTCAA
>MCBC01000041.1 GCA_001723855.1 Candidatus Altarchaeales archaeon WOR_SM1_86-2
GACTCTTCTGGTTTCCATTCTTGACAGGTTGATTATCGGGCTTCCCCAGACGAGGGTGTTTGGAATTGTTATGTACTGGTTGTCGGGCGTTAAAAGCTCGGTTGCCATAATACCAACGGCTCTGACTTTTCCAGTAAGTCCGTTGACGGTTACAACCTCGTCCTTGTCAATAGGTCTCAAACTCGCTATCCAGACCCCTGCAGCCATGTTTGTGAGCGTGCCCTGCAACCCGAAACCAAGAATCAAACCGATAACTGCCGATAGACCGATAAATACCGAACCCATCTGGAATCCAAGGGTTGTTACAACCAAAAGTATCAGCATTACATAAAGAAGGGCGCTCAAGAACCTTGTCAGGAATTCGATAATAAGATCCGGGAGTTTTGTTTTGCTTAGCCCCTTCCTGAAAATTGATACTGCTATCTTTAAAACAATAAATCCGACGATCAATACAACAATTGCAGCTATGATTTGCATAACTGTTATGTCCGTGTAGGGTATGGTTCCCGAAAGTACATCATTTAAATCAGCCATTTTTAGAGAATTTTAAAATTTATTATTTGATTTTGCTTATTAATATTTATAACAATACGAAAATAAAAATAAATTCACAGTAGTTCTATTTACCCTTCCGGTTCAAAGAAGATTTTTGGCATTTTCGGGAAAAACCGGAAATTTCCTTTCTGATTCAAAAAAATATAAGGTAGTGGGTGAATCAACCATTCATTTTGTCAGCCTCGTTTTTATTAAAAAGTAATTTATATGGACCCGATTCACACTAAACCACAATCTCCTCTGATCGCGGCAGGTAATCCATTGGAACCCCGTAGTTCTCAAAGTTAAGGGCATAGTATCTGAACTTACCCTTTACATCTTTTAATACATCATTTTCATGAGTATGATTTTTCTGATATCTCTATACCGCTGTCTGAATCGATGGTTATAACAACTTTATTTAAATGCCGTCTGCCAATCAGCACTTCTACCCCAGTTTTTTCGAGGGACGGGGCAAATTTTCTTGGTGAGATTACAATCCTGCTCGTTCTACTTATCCCCAGAAATTCTATTTCTACAATATCTTGAGGTAGCGCTTTAACTCCACTAAGGGTTTCGACATCTACTGTTACAGGGAGTGGTTCTCTTTTTGTTCTGATATACGATTCTTCTTTGATTGCTGTATCATCGGCGCCTGTATCAACAAAACCGATAAATTTTTCATTACCAATTTGAACGTCAAATGTAAACGATTCTATATTCCAATCGGGAAATAATATCATATCCATGTTTACTCATTCTATTTTTAGTGAGGTCACAGCAGTATTCTTTCTGATTCGCATTAGATGTGGGCGGTGTTTAAATTTTTTCTTTTTTAGTTGTTTCATAACCTCTGTTACCAAGCCATCAAATGTTGGACTGATTGCTATAATATTCTCATCACGAATTGCTATATATTCCCCATAATGTTCTTTTTCTAGTTCATTCCTGTGTTTTTCATAGTATTCCCTACATTGTTCTATATGCGACTCATCATCTAATGATAAAAATCGAGATGCCCTCTCTTTGGGTTTTTTCACTATTTTAGGTTCAATATATAGAAAGTCGAAGGGATCAAAATGTCTTGGTTTATGGGAAATGATGTTATTAAGATCCACATAGGGCTTTTCTTCCCGCCTAAATACAGCGACACGCCACTTTGGCGCCCCTACATGTCTTGGTTTCCGTGAGTGCATAGAAGGCTTCACGAGGTTCTCCAGATATGACGGTTCTTTAAGTCCAAATCTATGTTGTGACTCTTTCCCATATGATGGAAAATGTCCACCTAATCTGATCCCTTTTGGCGTAATAACCTTATCACTATAACTGGTCATTCTTAATTATTTTAGTTTTTTCATATTACCCGTCGCTTCTTTTAGCCCATCAATTAGATCTCGTAATTGTTCCGTTGTTTGTTGGATTGTTATGTATTCTTTTTTATCCTCATAAATAGTCTCTAATCTTAAGATGATCATGGGTATTTCTCTTACTAATTTTCCATCTCGTATGACTGCACGCTTATTTATTGTATAAAAGAGAGATCCAACACTAGGTAAACCCTTGAGTATCTCCATGGAGGAATCAACAGTGATCTCAAACCTTTCTTTGACGTCAGGATTATCAATATATCTTAAAATACTTTTAAGTCTTGTTACGTAATCTGGTTTATGCACAATCTTTTTTAGGTCTTCTATTAAATCCTTTTTAGAGACTCCACTAAAAAAACTTCCTGTGATGAAGATGGACACGTTGAATGCAGACAGGACAGCATCTTCATCCATATCTAATTCCTTAGATAATTCTTTTCTTTTTGCCCTGTACCTGTATTGGGTGATATAATCCAAATCCAGAAGAATAGATAAAATCTTCTTTATCTTCTCTTCCGGAAGGCGAACAAGCACATTCAGATCATCTATAAATGGTTGTGATGGCTCCTCATTATTAAATATCTTCAACTTTACCATTTTATATAACTATTGAAACTTGGGTACCCTATTAAAATTATCTATAAATAAAAATAAAAAATACCTATTAGGTCAAATAACCTTATTAAACGCATCTTTAATTTTTAATATTTTTTAAAACAAATCAAACCACAATCTCCTCTGATCGCGGCAGGTAATCCATTGGAACCCCGTAGTTCTCGAAGTTTACAGTATAGTACCTGAAGCTGTCTTTTACATCCTTTAATATCTCCTTTTCCAGATCCTCATCCACGGAGGCATTGACCCAGAATGTCCTCCCCTCGGGAATCTTTACTATCTCTCCATCCCTGACAACCACTTCACCGTCCTTTATCGTATATACCGCTCTGGAGAATTTCTTTTCAATTTCCCCGTAGTCATCAGTATTGAGTTCAGCAGGGTTTATGTCATAAATTGATATGTCTGCGTCAGCCCCGATTCCAAGATGTCCTTTTCTATCTCCCAGACCTATGGTTTTTGAAGTGGTTGCCCTTGTAATAATCGCGATCTCATACAGGGAAAGCTCCCTGTCCGTCTCCGCGATACGGGAGCGTTCTGTTGCCCACGCGTGCACCTTCTCAAAGGTATCCTCTCTCGCTTTTGAGCTCATCAGCCATGCAATAATTTTCGGATATTTCGTAAACGGGCCACCATTAGGGTGGTCTGTTGTCATGATAACCTGCCATGGGTTATCAATGAATAATGCCAACTCCAGGCCGATAGCCCATAGCACAGAATGGGCTGGATTTCTTGGTAAGTAATCAAAGGGAACGATTCCAGAGCCGGTTTCCAATTCAATATCCTTGCCTGACCATTTCATACCTGTTAGTTTATGGAGGTTGAATTGGGCGGGCCCATCCCCGGTCATAGATGTTGCTGAGCCGAATGGCACCGCTCCCAGGTCAATCACCACATGAGAGTTGGCATTAGTATAGTCAGTAATGCTCTTTGTGCCGGACTCAAAATCCCTCCAGGATGTGCCTCCGTATGCATTGAATAGAGCATGTGCAAGGTAGATTGTCTGCTCTCTTTGCGGATTTTTCTTTTTAATGCCTTTGGGAATCTTTAATGAATCCACAGTTACTCCATAATTTCCAGGACGCCCTAAATTATTTGCATGCAGATGGATTGACATTGGCAATTCCAAGAGTTCATTCACTTCCGCAAGTCCTTTTATTATTTCCCTTGAAGAAACATCAAAATTATCAATGCTTTCATCCAGAGAACTAACATTCTTGCCCCAGCCCCACGCCTCGACTCCTGCTGGATTAACGATCTTTATGCCGTAACCCTTTACCGTTCTTAATAACCATGCCGCATATCCCGCCGCCTTTTCAATCTCCCCATCCCTCAAATAATCCATTATGAACCAATTGTTTCCCATAACCGTGTAGGCGCCTTTATCTATTATAGGAATATGCATCATTTCCTCATGCGTATGTATCGCCTCAAGAGGCGGCATCGCGGCTTCCATAACGGTCGTGTAGCCCATTTGGGCATACTGGTACCCCGTAAGATCCACGGTTGGAACCGTATCACCAGTACCGGATCTCGTAATTTTTCCTTTCCCGACAGCATACCTTCTTGAGTCCTCCGGGCGCATTATTCTTCCCGTGTTTACCTTTGCGCCGGCAATATGGGAATGCGAATCCACGCCGCCCGGCATAACAACTTTATTATTGGCATCTATAATCTCCGCTTTTTTCTCATCAACATTCTCCACGATCTTTCCATCCTTGACGAATATATCCTTTTTCTCACCGTCTATGCCGTTTGCCGGGTCATAAACTATCCCGTTTTTTATTATTAGAGAAGCCATTTTTATTCTTCACTATTTATTATTAAAAAACTTTTAAAAAAAGTTTTATCAAAATTAATTTAAATTAGAGAAATAAAAAGAAAAGTGGATCAGAGATATTTGTTCTTCGGGGGCAAGGGGGGCGTGGGAAAAACAACCTGTGCTGCTGCAAAAGCCCTCTGCCTGGGAAAGGAATATAAAACATTGATTATCTCAACTGACCCCGCACATTCCCTGTCGGATTCGTTCGGGGTTAAGATAGGAAGCGAGGAAACGCATATAATCGATAAACTCTACGCGGTTGAGATTTCCGCAAAGAAACTCGGGGTGGGTGAAGGAAAAACGGGGGAAGTCGGGGAATCAGGGTTAGAACCGGGGGCGGGGGGGGACATGATGTCCATGTTCGGAGACATACTTTCCGACCCGAGAAGCATGGAAATGCCGGGCATGGATGAGTACGCGGCGCTGCTTGAATTTACGAAATACATTGAAAGCGATTACGAGAAAATCATTTTTGACACCGCACCCACGGGACATACCCTCAGATTGCTGACCCTCCCGGATATGCTCGATTCGTGGATCGGAAAGTTAATAAAAATCCGGCTGCAGATGGAGCAGTTCATGGGGATGATCAGGGGCTTGTTCGGTAATGCAGAGGAGGATAAAAGTCTTGAGGCGCTGGAGGATATGAAGAAAAGGCTGAGGCTGGTAAAATCGATCCTTACGGGCCCGGAAACAAGTTTCACGATGGTCATGATTCCCGAGCAGATGTCCGTGTTTGAATCTGAAAGGTATATAAAAACACTTTTAGAAAATGATATCACGGTGGGTAACATTATCGTGAACCGCATGACCCCTGAAAGCGACTGCGAGTTCTGTGCCGCCCGCTGGAGATACCAGTTGGAAAACCTGGATGAGATACGCAAACGTTTTGCAGGTCATGATATCACGCTGATCCCGCTATTTAAGGAAGAGATCATCGATATAGATAAACTGGAGAAGGTTTGCGGATTTGTTTGCTGATGGGTTGAATTTTAAAACACATCATCTCTTATCTTCCCTCTAATCTCTCCCCCATAATCCTGAACCTCATCCAGGAGGTGCGGCTCAACCCCTCTTTTAACCAATTCATTCACAAATTCAAAGAAACCTGCATCATTTACCAGAATTCCTTATGTGCTTCACCCTCTTTATAAAATCCTAAGCCAGCCCCTCCTTTTCCAGAGCCTTCACGACATTCTCTGTGTCGGCGTTCTGCCCTACCTTAACCTTCAGCGGCAGCGGCTCAAGATGCCCTATACTTACCTTCCTCCTCCTGACATTTTTACCGTCAACTAAAACAGAATTCCTCTCCAGCTTGCCTATTACAACGCAATAATTTCCCGCGTCTCTTCCCGTGACCTTTTTGCATACTCTGCCAACACTCATTATCATCTTATTTATATTACAAAACTTTTCAGAAAAAAAAAGTTTTTATTTAATGGTATAATTAAGAATAAAAAAAGAAAAATCAATCCATTATTGTTATTGCAGCAGTTGGGCAGTTTACCTCACACTCCCTGCACAATGTGCAGTCATCCACATCTCCGGCCAAATATACCTTATCATAATGGCCCACATCAAATATTCTCACCGGGCATATATCTACACAAATCCCACATCCTACACATACCTCCGTATTTATTTCTATCTTCGGCATTTTCTATTATTTTTATTTATCAAAATTAATATTTACTTATTTATATTACTTATTTATATATCTTCTATTACATATATTTATATATGCAAAATAATAATAAATAACAAAAATGGAACAAACATGCAAATGTGGCGGAACGATTGAAATTGACAAAACATTGTATGATGGGCTCATAGTGGAATGTCTTAAGTGCGATAAATGCGGTAATGTGTCGTTTACACCCGGTCAGACACAGAAGATCATCGAATTAAAGGAGTACGGCGAAGATGTGGAGAGCACCAGAAAGATAATCACAGTTGGTCACTCTGTGGCCATAACCCTGCCGAGAAAATTGAAAAAGATCGGTGCAAAGGCCGGGGTGAAGGTAAGAGTAAGACTTTTAGATCCAAAAACCATAACCGTAGAGTTTCCCGGAGAATAGGTAAATTGGGGCAAGACGGGTGGAATTTAAGCAAATAACAAGGGATCGACTCTTAATTCTTGATTTGATTAGTTCATCAGCAGCTACCCTTATCATCTCCATTCAGCTTGGAACGGTATCATCATCTGAACCATTATTATTTTAAAACTTTTAAAAAAAAATAAAGGAATGGATGCCAAAAAAATAAGGGGGGATTTTCCAATTCTCGAAAGCGGAGTGATCTATATGGATAATGCCGCCACTTCCTTAACACCAGAGCAGGTTGTTATGGCGGAGCAGGAGTATTACAGGCATTACAATGCCAATATTCACCGGGGGGTGCATGCTCTTTCGCAGATTTCTTCCCAGCATTATGAACTGGTCTATGAAAAGGTCGCGAAATTGATCGGTTCAATGCCGGAAGAAATAGTATTTACAAAGAACACAACTGAGGGCATAAATTTGATCGCCAGAGGATTGGAATGGAAAAAAGGCGATAAAGTTGTTGTCACAATTGCCGAGCATCACTCAAACTTTCTGCCTTGGCTGAGGTTAAAGAGATACGGGGTTGATCTGGAGATCGTAAATTGCTCAAACGAGGGAACCTTTGATGTTTCGGATTTTGAAAATGTTGTGGATGAAAAAACGAGGGTTATAGCGTTAAGCAGCGCTTCAAATGTCCTGGGATCAATCCTTCCGGCAGAGGAGATAGGAAAGATCGCAAAAGATAATGATGCGTTATTTTTAATTGACGCCGCCCAATCTGTGCCGCATATGGAGACCGACATCGATAGATTAAATTGCGATTTTCTGGCATTCTCCGGGCACAAGATGCTCGCATCGACAGGGGTTGGGGTTTTGTATGTAAAAAAAGAGTTGCAGGGCATGATTGAACCCCTGCAGTTGGGCGGGGGGTCAGTACAGGATGTTGATATTGAAGGTTATACACTAAAAAAATCCTCGCGTAGATTTGAGGCGGGAACACCACCCATCGCACAGATTATCGGTTTAGGGGCAGCGATAGATTATCTGATGGATACAGGTTATGAGAATATAGAAAAACACGAGAAGAAACTTACGAAAATCGCGCTAAAAGGACTGAACGGGATCGAGGGGATTGAAGTATACGGCCCTCCTGCAGAAAAGAGAATAGGTGTCATCTCGTTTAATATTCGCAATTTAGATCCCCACGAGGTAGCATTTATATTAAGCCAGCGAAACATAATGATGAGATCCGGGTATCATTGTTGTTTGCCGCTGATGAAATTTTTAGGGCTAAATGATGGAGCAGTAAGAGCATCGCTTTACCTCTACAATACAATGGAGGAAGTAGAAACTTTTATCTCAGTGATAGGAGAAATTGCAAGGGAGTTGAGTTGATTTATCTATACAATTAAGAAAAAAGTCCATATTGGATAAGGGACATCAAGTTATCCCCTCAGGGACCCTGTATTCATTCCACGAAACCCTCTTGTTCTTTATTATCTCCTTTAATCTCCGCTCTATTTCCGACAATTTTGAGTTTCCGCTTTTGACTTCAACAAATATTATTTCAGTTGGCTCTTTCTTATCGAGGTTTTTGAATACGATAAAGTCAATTGGTTTTCCTATAAATCTCACCTCTGTGGGGTTATATGGGAAACCCGGCAGGTAAGGGGCTAACTGTTCGCTGAAATGCCCGCCCAATACGGCTCTTGACCTCTTTGCTGCATCTTCTCTAATCCCAGGCTCCAGCTCTTTCCATCTCCTATTCGCTCTTTCTTCCCCGATTGCTCTCCCGATCTCGTAGCCGACATACAAAAGGATTATTACCAGAATTGCAGTGCCAAGTATGAGTAATAACGTAGATATGTCCATTTATTTTGCTCTGATGAAATTACACTCCGGGTCTACTTCAACAAAATGATTTGCCTTACCTTCCCTGAACCAGAGACATTGGTTATCCGGGTTAGCATCCGCCTCATGCCTCGGGGAGTGAGCGACATCGCAAACCCAATCTTCCGTGATGTTGTTGGATAAACAGGGGCCGTTGCGTAAATCCCTGCCCCTAGCAAGATCACTTTTGCACAGTTCTATACAACCCGATTTTGCCTGCTCCTGAGGGGTTAGCTCCTTCATCTCTCCACCAACCTTCTCTAAAGCCTCTCCTGCCTTTTCTACTCCTTCTTCCAAACCCTTTTCGATATCTTCCCCTGCATCCTCTATGCACCCGCCAAGCAAAACTCCCGCCGATATGACCAGTATTCCAATTAATTGTATCTTTTCAACACCCATTTCCTATTTATTTTTTAATAAATAAATTAATAAATAAGAAATAAGAA
>MCBC01000042.1 GCA_001723855.1 Candidatus Altarchaeales archaeon WOR_SM1_86-2
CGTTTGGCGGTATCAACCCATTTTGACCTCAATATCACATCAATATCCTTTTCTGCTTCGTCCAGCTGGGTTCCAAAGGTACTTACAACTTTGAAAATCGTTGATTCCTTATCCCATGAGTTATAAAAACTCGGAAATTTATTTATTATTTCTTTCGTTCTTGACATCTTTTATTTAAACTTGGTTGATATTTTTATATCTCTTGCTTCCGCCCTTTCCCATGACTTTATTTTTATATTTTCTTTACCCCCGTTAATTCTGATCTTAGGGATATCATAAACCCCCTGGATTGAAAGCACCGTGCTTATAATTTTACCGTACATCACATCATCACCGATGTTAAGGGATGATATATATTCCCGTATATTCGAGTCTATGGTCTTTTCAACAGGCAGCGGCTCTACACCTTTATCCAGGATCACGGTCATCGTAACATCCGCATCTACAACCGTGGGACGCTCAAACTCAACTTTTATTCCTGCAGAACGCGTATCCTCGATAACTTTATTTATCTCTTCTTCATCCCCCCCGCTCACTATGACCCTCACTATCCCTGCAACACCATCCGGCATATCCTCAACTATTACCGATCTTACACCCTCTACGCCCTCAATTGACGATTTTAACGAAACCAGTGTTGCTTTCCCGGCAACTTCCAACGCATGCTTGGCCCTGTTTCTCAGTTCCTCGTCCGTCTCCGCGGGAGCGGCATTTAAAATATCCTTCTTGTTTATCACATACTCTATACCCTTTGGGGGCTGGGGCATTACAGTTATCGCGCCGGCATACACGTTTCCAGATTTTCCGGAAACAAGCGCCTTTACGGGAATATCAACCTCCCACTTATCTTCCCCTGACATTTTTAAAATTTCATCATTTGTCGTTTCAAAGGTCCTTACATTTTTCGGCTCTCTTGAATATGTCGAAACTTTCGTACCCTCAGGGATTTTAATTTCCTCATAACCAATGTAATCAACATAAAAAACCGTGTTTTTATCCGGTTTTTTTCCATCGACCATCCACATAACCAGATCGTCTTTAAGTACATAGTCCGCCCCTTTAACAAATGTATGGGATTTTCCGTTGAGGTTTCCTTTAACCCGAGAAATGTCCTTCACCGGGATGCTTTTAAGTCCGTAATATTTTTTCCGGTCATAAAGGTGGGTTTCCCCGCTTTTGACTGTTTCTGACGGGGGAGTATTCCGCCCGAATGTCACATGTCCCGATGCCGGCTCTGCGGGCTTCCGCGTTATCCCGAGCAAAGAAACAACCAGATCAAGAGCATTCCCAGTTGAGGTATCAATGAATCCTGAAAGATAAACATAGTTCATCTGGGCATACAAAAAATCAATCTCTCTACTTACGGCTTCCACGATTGTTCTTGTCACGCTGCCCGGATTGACATCCGTTATTCCTGACGGCTCGCTAAAAGTATAATTCACATGAAATTCCGTTCCGATATCTGGCATATCTCCGGCGGGGATCCATTCAACCATATTTCCGCTCAAGCGGTAATCGGTATCTTTTTTAAAGACATTATGTATTCCATTCAAAGCACCCTCGATCTTAACTATGTCTTTTACAGGAGTGTTTGAAAGCATGTATTTGAATCTGTTTTCTTTGAAATCATGCTTTTCTTTGAGTATTCCTTTTGTCAACTGCATTACTATATCTTCAGTTATATCCTTATACGATTTTCTTTTAAATGCCATCATCATGCCACCTCCAAGTAAAATGGTAATACAATATTTAGCGCAACTTCACTATCGATCGTAACCAATGATATTGATATGTCTATGCGGTCATGGCCTGCGGGTAAAACGGAAATTTTTACGATATCCTTTACCCTCGGATCCTGAGTTATACATTCTTTCGTGTACATCTTGGCAAGTTCTCTCGTTCTCTCGTTGTTTGGCTCACCCACGAGTTCATACAACCTCGAGCCGTACTGTGCATGCCCGAGTTCTGCGAGTTCGCCTTTCCTTGTCATCAGCCTGTGTATAATTGCCTGGCCCAGGTTAGGCGCACCCGCCACGGTTTCAAGATCGCCTTCGAGATTTATCCTCAAATCCCTTCCAAGTTTTACCTCACTGAGTTTCAAATCCTTTCCAAGCAATTCACGTCCCATTTTTTAAGAGTTTATTTACCTGATAAAAACCGTACCTACCGCAATCACTTTCCCGATTGGAAGATCAACGGGGTCATTACATGTCATTGCAGTATCCCCTGCTCTTGCAGCGGGTTTTTTGTTTATCATTACCGTTGGGCTGCCGATTGTGATGGTTGCCCTGTTGGTCGGCGGTTTCTGAAATGGCCCCCCCTGGGGAATGTGCGGGGGAATATTGGTGGCGGTGCTGCCGACAACCGCCGCAGGTTTCCCCATTATGTTTACGTTACTGCTCAGACCCCCGTTAATAGTACCGTTAAAGGGGTGCGGCAGAGGCGTGGGTACCGGCCCGCCAGGAGAAGGTATCATTATGATATGCGTATCAACTGCCGTTACCTTATCCCCCATTTTTGCTGCCGGCTGGCCCATTTTAATCCAATCTAATATTTTATAATTTCGACATTGAACTATTAAATTCTAGAATAAATAAAAACATATTTTCAAAGCAGTACCTTAAGCGAGATTATCTTTGCGCCGTACATATCCCCCATGTAATCAAATGAGGCTGATTTAGCATCGTCCGACATCGTTTCGGTGCATTCCTCCGCCACCGTGATCCCGTACCCCCTGAAGAATGCGTCTGCTGCGGTATTCTGTATGCAAATGTCTGTCAATATCCCGCACAGTATAAGACTATTAACCCCGAGTTTCCTCAACAACGAATCAAGTTCTGTTTCAAAGAAACCGCTGTACCTTGTTTTTTTCACGACATAATCATCGTCTCCAGGCTTTAATTCATCAATAATCTCCGCTCCCTTGGTTCCCTCAACCGCATGAGGGGGCCATTTTTCAAACTCGGGGTCATCTGGTTTATGGGAATCGCATATGTAGATCACAGGAATGTTTCTTTTATGTGCAAGATCAATCAATTCCCCAATATCCCCTATTATCCCCCGGCATCTCTCGCACTTCAATTTACCGTACAGAAAATCATTCAGCATGTCTATTACCAGCAACGCGGATTTATCTTTATCCATCTTCATTTATTTATAATTTAAAATAAAATTAAGTAAAAAACTTTTAAAAAAACTTTTATCAAAAATATAAAAAAGTGGCTGATCATATCTTTTACACCGCATCGGATGCCGAGATCAAAGCAGGGAAGACAACGGATATTTACTTCAGAAGAACAAAGGAGATTTTGGAGGAAAGAAATGTTGACACAGAGGTTGTTGCGGAGGTGAGCTGCGGCGGGCTGCCGAGAAACTGGCAGTGGGGGGTCCTGTGCGGGGTCGGGGAGGCGGCAAAACTTTTTGAAGGCTACGGGGTTGATGTTGATGCGATGCCCGAGGGAAGCATTTTCAAACCAAGGGATAAGAATGGTGTGAGGGTGCCTGTTATGAACATAAAGGGGATTTATAGAGAATTCTGCGAACTGGAGACCCCCCTGCTCGGCTTGATCTGCCAGGCATCAGGTGTCTCAACTTCTTCTGCAAGGATCAGGAAGATACTTGGAGGCAAGCAGATCCTATCTTTCGGGATACGAAGAATGCACCCCTCCATATCCCCTGTTTTGGACAGGGCGGCGTACATCGGGGGCTTTGATTCTGTTTCGGGGGTTTTAAGTGCCGAGAGAATAGGGATCAAACCCGCAGGGACTATGCCGCACGCGCTTATCATAACCCTCGGGGATCAGGTAAAGGCGTGGAAGACATTCGATGATGTTCTGCCTGAGGAGATACCAAGAATTGCTTTGTGCGACACCTACTTTGATGAGAAAACGGAGTCGATCATGGCTGCTGAATCAATGAAAAATCTGGAGGGTGTCCGGCTCGACACCCCGGGGTCAAGAAAAGGAAATTTTAAGGAGATAATACAGGAGGTAAGGTGGGAACTGGACATTCGCGGGCACCGGGATGTTAAAATTTTTGTTTCAGGGGGTTTGAATGAAGATTCGGCCAGGGAATTAAAGGACTGCGCAGATGGTTTTGGCGTCGGCACTTATGTAAGTAATGCCCCAACAATTGATTTTGCCATGAACATCGTGGAGATTGATAAAAAACCGGTGGCAAAGAGAGGTGTTTTCGGAGGGGAAAAACAAATTTACAGATGCCCAGAGTGCTTTGAGGATGCCTGTGCTCTGGTGGATGACACGGTTCTGGAATGTGACGGATGCGGCGAAGAGATGACGCCGCTTCTCAAACCATTAATAAGGAACGGAAAAATTGTTTCCGACCTCCCGGATGCAAAGGAGATAAGAAACAAGGTTCTGAAGGAATTGGAAAAGGTAGAGGTGATTTAAAAATGGATGAGATAAAGATATCAAAGGCTATAGTGGAGGGTTACACGAGGGACTTCATGGATGCGACGGAGTTGGATGTTGCGGTCGTTGGCGGGGGCCCAAGCGGGATGGCATCCGCGTACTACCTTGCAAAAAACGGGGTCAAGGCGGCGGTATTCGAGAGAAAGTTGAGCGTCGGGGGAGGAATGTGGGGCGGGGGCATGGGGTTCAACAAGATTGTAGTTCAGGAGGAAGGCAAGGGTATACTGGATGAATTCGGGATAAGGGCAAAAGAGTATGAAAAGGGCTATTATGTTGCGGATTCTCTTGAGAGCGTATCGGCAATCTGCTTGAAAACAATCCGGGCGGGAGCGAAAATATTCAATCTGGTCAGCTTCGAGGATGTTATGGTAAGGGAAGAGAAAATTACCGGCCTGGTGATTAACTGGAGCGCTATAGAGATGGCAAAACTGCATGTAGATCCCCTGACGATAAGATCAAAAATTGTGATAGACGCAACTGGACACGCTGCAGAAGTTTGCAGGATTGTCGTGAAAAAGATGGGGCAGAAATTAAGAACCGAAACCGGAGATCTACTCGGGGAAAAGCCAATGCACGCCGAGAGAGGGGAAAAAGAAATCCTTGACAACACCCGGGAGATATATCCGGGTTTAATAGTAGCGGGAATGGCAGCCAACGCAGCGTATGGATCACCGAGAATGGGCCCGATATTCGGGGGAATGCTTCTGTCCGGCAGAAAGTCGGCTGAGATCGCTTTGGGGATTTTGGGGAGATGATGGAAAGAATAAAAACCTGCCTGAAAAAATTTAAAGGCAGGAAGGTAGCAACAGCATACTCGGGAGGAGTTGATAGTTCCCGGGCAGCATTTGCAGCCGGAGAAACCTGGAATGCCGTAACCGTCAAAACAGAATTTACTCCATCATATATGCTGAAGGATGCCGTAGATTTTGCGGAAAAGTACGGGTTAAGGCATAAGGTGACGGAGGTGAGCATGCTGGATGATATTATAAATAAAAATCCTGAAGACAGACGTTGTTTCTGCACGAAAAAGATTATCGGGGAAGAATCTCGAGTATGATGCGATCCCTGACGGCACAAATGCGGATGATCTAAAAAGTGAAAGACCCGGGCTTAAGGCACTGGAGGAGGAAGGTGTTGTGTCCCCGCTTGCAGATCTTGGTCCAAGCAAAGAGGATGCAAGAAGCATTATGTCAAAAATCGATTAAGAAACTGCAGATAAACCCAAAGGGTCCTGTTTGGCAGCAAGAACCCCGTTTAATTCTGAAATCAGCGTCGATGCATTTAAGAGGGCAGAGCATGCAGAAGAGTTTATCGGGTCCATCGGCGCGAGTTTCGTCAGGGCGAGGGATGAATTTCCGCTGGCAAGAATAGAGTTGCTCAAAGATGAATTTGATTTGATTAAAGAAGAAGAGGTTGTTTCAAAATTAAAGGAACTTGGGCACGGGACCATGACATGGGATTTAGATGACCAACAAATGCGGTTAAAATTTGCTTGTGATTTTTATTAAAAAACAATAAAATATTAAAGATTGAGAATTAACCGAATAAAATGTTAACTTCCGAAAGAATATTAAATAAGATTGAGCAAAATTCAGAAAGCATAAAAAAATACGGTGCCGAAAGAGTGGGTTTATTTGGCTCTTATATCAAAAATAAACAAACCGATAAAAGCGATATAGACATCGTGGTGGAATTTGAAAGGGGTAGAAAAACATTTGATAACTACATGGGACTCAAATTCTTTTTAGAGGATTTGCTTGGATATAAGGTTGATCTCGTGATCGCTGAAGCGATAAAACCTGGTTTAAAATCATATATCCTGAATGACGTGAAATATGCCGAGGGAGTATAAAGTTTATATCAAAGATATTCTTGAATCGATAGAAAAGATTGAGGGGTATATAGAAGATGTGTCCTTTGATGAGTTCGTGGGGGATGGATTGAGACAGGATGCCGTTTTGAGAAATCTGGAAATTATCGGGGAAGCAGTAAAGAGAATACCAGACGATGTTAGGAGTAAAAATCCAGATATTGAGTGGAAAAAGATCGCTGGACTGCGAGACATCCTCATACACGCATATTTTGGAGTTGATATGGAGATTGTCTGGGATGTCGTGAAGAATAAGAATCCCACGCTGAAAATAAAAATTTTGGATATGCTTTCCGAAACGGAAGATGAAAATAAAAATGGAACTTTAGAAATATAGAACATAGAGAATCACAGATCAATCTCTTTACCCTCCTTCTCACTTAACTCCAGAAGCGCTTTCCCAATGCCGTAACCTATATTTGTTGTACCTTCTGCGAACATATCATAAAATGTCGGCTTCCTTTGCATATACCGGACTCTCGGCTCACCTTCAATTCCCCCGAGTTCCGCTGCTATGTCAATCGCATCATTCAGGTTTCCGAGTTCGTCCACAAGCCCGTTCTCAAATGCCTCGCTGCCGAGGTAGATATCCCCGTTTGCAAGTTCTCTCAACTCCGAAAGCGGCATGCCCCTGTTCTCCGCCACATCGGATATGAAGTGAGAATAAATTTTATCGATTATTTCCTGCAGGCGTTCCTCCTCCTCCTCAGTCATATTTCTGTAA
This sequence comes from Candidatus Altarchaeales archaeon WOR_SM1_86-2, assembly GCA_001723855.1. Next base: position 7,025 of record MCBC01000042.1, read on the forward strand.
GGGCTTCCGATATCCTTTCTCTCGCCGGAAGTTATTACTTTAACGCCAATCCCTAATTTATCAAATAATTCATAATACTGGAAAAGTATCATTGTAACTCCAATGCTTCCTGTAATCGAATCCTCGTCAGCAACAATCGTGTCTGCGGCGGATGCAACATAATACGCTCCCGATGCACCTGATTCGCCAATTCGTGCGACAACTGGTTTTTCGCTGCCCCTTACCTTATACATCAATTCCTTACTTGGAATTACACCCCCGCCGGGACTGTCAATATCAAGAACTATAGCCTTTACAGATTCATCTTCGAGGGCACCATCCAGCATATTACCCACACTTGAAACGGTTGACCATGTGATTTCACCCTTTAGGGGGATAACAACAACCTCCCCCGCAGTTATTGTAGACAGGTCCAGATTACTGATGAGCAATGCCATCGCTGCGACTAGGAGTATAAGGAAGATAAACCCTACCAGCACTAAAATCTTCCATTTGGTTTGCATTTTAAGAATTATTAATATTATTGTTTATTAAACTTAAAAAATAATTGAAAAATTGAAAATTCTGTTTGCTACATCAAATAAGCATAAGATAGGGGAAGCAAACGAGATCGGGGAAGGGTTTGGAGTGGAGTTCGAGCAGCTTCTGCTTGGGTATCCCGAGATCAGGGATGAGGACGTGGAAGAGGTCGCTAATGAGGGGGCAAAATTTGTTTATGAGAAGGTCAACAAAGCAATTGTTGTTGAGGATGCGGGTCTCTACATAGAGGCGCTTAACGGCTTTCCGGGACCTTACTCTGCGTTTGTGCATGAGAAGATCGGCAATGCGGGGATTCTGCGGCTGTTGAAGGATGAGAAAGACAGAACTGCAAAAATGATCTCTGCGATAGGTTATTGTGATGAAAAAGGAGTTAAGACATTCAAGGGGGTCGTTGAGGGCGAAATAGCCAATGAAGTTTCCGGCAGTGCAGGCTTTGGTTATGACCCGATTTTTATCCCCCTGGGTTTTAAAAGAACTTTTGCCGAGGACTTTGAATTAAAGAGCATGGTTTCTCACCGCACCAAGGCATTTAAGGCGTTTTGCGAGTTTATTGTCAACAAAGATTAAACAAGAATGGAGAAAAGAACGATCGCTTTTTATGCCGTCGCGTTGGCAATGTGCCACACGCTGGAATTGATTTTCAATGCAGAGAGTTTCACACGTTTTTACCTGATCGGGTTAATGATCTATCTATTCGCATTTACCATTATATGGAAAATAATCACATACAGGGATTTCAATTTCTGGCAGTTGTGGGGGATAGGTGCAGCGGCTGGATTCGCGGTAGAGGTTGTGATAGTGAGGGAGATTCTCGGGGCTCCCCTGTTGATAGTCAGCGTATTTTTCTGGGGTTTCTTATACACGGCCGTAAATTACACCATTGTAAAGCGCGCAGTAAA
>MCBC01000043.1 GCA_001723855.1 Candidatus Altarchaeales archaeon WOR_SM1_86-2
CGAAAGAATGTCATAATTCCAATTAAAAGAAAAACATTCGTGCACGCGACCGGGGCGTCTGAAACCGAACTTTTGGGGGACGTAAGACACGACCCTTACGGCGGACATCCCGAGATTGGGATTCCTCCGCACCGGTGCGTTGTTCCGGGGGCCATACATGAAGCACATGAAGGAGTGCTTTTTATAGATGAACTGCCTCATCTCGGACCCCTGCAGAATTTTATTTTAACTGCTATGCAGGAAAAGAAGTTTTCGATCGTCGGCAGAAATCCCGGTTCTTCCGGAGCGTCGGTTAAGGCAGAGGATGTTCCATGCGATTTCGTTTTTATAGGTGCATGCAATATCGGGGAGTTGAAAAGCATCCTGCCCCCGTTAAGATCAAGGATCTCCGGCGGAGGATATGAACTGCTGCTAAATACGACAATGGAATACAGTGATGTAAATAAGATAAGTTTAGCGCGGTTTGTTGCTCAGGAGATAAAGATAGATGGTAAGATCCCTCATGCGGACAGGGAAGCGGTTGAGTTAATAATTGATATTGCCCGGAAAAAGGCAAAAGTTGATGAAAAAACAAAAAAATCATTCACTCTGAGATTAAGGGATTTAGGGGGGGTGATAAGATTCGCGGGTGATTTAGCGGTGGGCGAGGGTTCAGAGTTTATAGAAAAAAAGCATATAGGGGCAGCTATCAAGCATGCAAAACCGATAGAGTATCAGTTAAAGGAGCGGTATGGTTCTATCTGGAAGGGCTCCGGCAAGGATGAGGGCATCGAACAGGAGGGAGACGGAGTTGGCAGGAGTTACAGGTGATTCATCTGCTTACCCCCCCGATGCGCTTAAAGAATTTATTTATTTCCTTTTCGGTGATTTTAACGTCCGAATTCACCAAAGAAACTCTAAAGCATACGCTCTTCCTGCCCCCCGGGATTTGTTTCCCTGCATAAACATCCTTCACTTTAACCGCGATAATACCTTCATTGAACTCCTCCAGCAGCTGCGCTATAAAGTTTTCATCAACTTCTTTATCAAAAATATGCGAAAAATCTCTTTTTATTGTTCCAAACCCCTCAACCTTGTGTTTAATTCTCTCCTTGTCATCCAACAGAGTTATATTTGAAATTTTCAACCTCCGGGAGACCCCGGATTCATCTATGACAACAAACTCGGGGTCAATGTCTTTAACCACCCCTATGTGCACATTTCCGGAATAGATATGTTTTAGTGCAACTTCTTTTCCGATTCCCTTCTTTAACTGCTTAAGTTCCGAAACCAGGGAGGCGATTGCTTTATCTGACCTTCCCATGGCAGCATCAACATCATCAAAGTGTTTTGCCGATTTGCTCATAATCTCCACAAACCGTTCAGTATCCCTTTTCCTTACCATATCACTCAACTCCCCTGCTGCTTTAAAGAACGCTTTATGAACATCCAGCACCCTGGGATTTTGAACCTGTATGGAAGCATACAGATGCGGGTCCTGCCCTATAATCCGCCCCACGATGTCCAGCATCAGCTCGTATATTGGGGATGAAAATTCTCTTGATCTTTTTATATCAAAATCCAGATCATGCAGGGTTTTCCCTATGGAGATGTACGCGAAATGAGTAAGCCCCTGCACAACCGCCAGCATATCATCGTGTTCTTGGGGGTTTGAGACGATAATCCTTGCATTATGCTTTTCCAAGAACCCTGTGATCCATTTCATCCATTTCTTTGTTGTTCTTATCGGGGTTAAAATAAAGACCTGTCCTTCCAACGAAGAAACTCGCGGACCAAACATAGGGTGTGTGCCGATAACATTAACCGCGTTATCTGAAAATTCATCCATCGCCCTGCACGGCTCCGTCTTCACGGAGGTAAAATCCATAAGCAGCGAACCTTTCTTAACGCACGGGGCAACCTCTTTAATGGTTTCGATTGTAACATCTATGGGGACGGTCACTATAACGACATCTCCCTCAGCAGAAGCCTTTTTGTTGTCCTTCATGTATTTAACGCCCAGCTCCTTTTCTGCCTTCCTGCCTTTTGATTCAGTCCTGCCCGTCACAATTACATCACAGCCTTCCTCTCTGAATAATTTTGCAAACAGCCTTCCCATGCCCCCGTATCCGCCGATGATTACTATTTTCATCTGTAGATTTATTTTTATATTTTAAAAAATAAAAGAATAATACCCCGTGTTAAAAGCGCGGTGATTTATGATCCGTGTGTAGCACAGGGGTACAAGGAGCGAGAGTTCCACCTGCACTGAAGGCGCATTGTATGAAAAAATGATTACATTCCGACCCCAGTGCAGGACATCCTATTTTTAAAATTTTGCGTTAGCAAAATTTTAGTGGAGGGTTTTATGTGCCAAAATTAATCAAAATCAAATATGCTTTACAAAATCAAAGAGAAAAAAGTAGAAGAGGTAAATCAGACAAAATTTAAACAGGAGGAAAAATTAGAGGAAGATTTAGAGGATTGGATAGAAAATAGACCCTCTATAATTGAGGATAATCTATTAATAATTGGGAGACAAGTTTTAATTCCTGAGGTGAACGATAAAATTGATTTATTGGCATTGGATACAGATGGGAATGTAGTAATAATTGAATTAAAGAAAGGAAAACTCAAAGACCCCGTAGATATTCAAGCATTAAGATATGCCTCTTATGTTTCAAGATGGGGGTATGAAGATTTAGAAAAGCAGGCAAATAATTATTTTTCTGGGAAAGGGGAGAAAGATTTCAATTTTAATGAAAAATTTGAAGAATTTTGTTCATCTGCTGGAATTGATAAAGCGCCAGATTTAAATCAGGACCAAAAAATAATTATTGTCGGGAGTAAATTAAAAGAAAAATTAGGTTCTGTTGCGTTGTGGTTAAGAGGCCATAGTATTAACATAAGGGTTATTGAAGTTTCCCTTTATAAAGACGGGGAAAATTTATATTTATCACCCCAAGTAATAATTCCTGTTCCTACAACGGAGAAGTTTGAAATAGGTAGGCATACATTGAGAAAAGATAGACCTTGGTTAAGTAATGGTGAAGATTGGCACCTAAATAAAATATGCGGGGGGCTAATGAAAGAAAAATTAATGGAACTTAATCGTTTAATCACAGAAAACTTTGAAACCGTTGAAGGTCCAAATTGGAATCAAAAGTTATATGTTTCTTTTAAAGAAGGGAATCGTATCTGGATATATATCAATACTCATAAAAAAATTTTACATATGAACATTTCTATCAGGAAGGGCGACATAGATGTTAGAAAAATATCAGGGGATTTAGGCATTAAGATTTTTGATGTGGATTCTTCATTATCAGAGAAACTACGATTAGAAAGTTCTGTGGGGATTACAGACGAGGGTAAGTATGATTTGATTGGAATCAGAATAAAAGAAGATTTTAACATTGTTTCAGAAGAATTTTTAAAATTCCTGAAGGATTGTTTTGATTCATATCATAAAGTAGGGTGAAATGGCAGAAAAATAACCTTAACAAAACATTTTAATCATGTTGATTCCTCATCAGGAATTGTAGTAATAACAACCAAAAGATTAAAAATAAAGGAGAATTTTTTATATGGAATATCCAAAATTCCAGACAGTGTCTGGAAAATTTAAATATCGTATTCAAAAAAGTCAGGCACCGTCTCACCAATTGGAATTAAATAAAATTAACCAAGGATTGTAATAGTCGAAAGGATTTGAGAATATTCAAAAAGTCAAACAATGAATACACGGATGGTAAATATGGGCAATAAATCATTAGCAAAAAAAGAATCTCATGATAAACACTATAATGAACTTATTGATAATATTGGCAGAATATTCGAGGAAGGAAGAAAACAGGCGTTTTATGCGGTTAATAGCATTCTTGTTAAAACATACTGGGATATTGGAAGGCAGATTGTTGAGTTTGAGCAGAGAGGGGAGGAAAAAGCAGAGTACGGCTCCACACTGCTTGTGAGATTATCAGAGGATTTAAAAATCAGATATGGAAAAGGATTTAGTAGAAGAAATATTTTGGATATGCGAAGGTTTTACCTCACTTATCCAAAATGGCAGACAGTGTCTGCCAAATTAAGCTGGAGTCATTATGTAGTGTTATTGAGCGTAGATGATACCCTAGAGAGAAGTTTCTATGAAAAACAGTGCATAAAAGAAAAATGGTCTGTTAGAGAATTAAAAAGGCAGATAAACACTGCTTTGTTTCACAGGATTGCATTAAGTAAAGATAAAGAAGGTGTTTTGGAATTAGCAAAAAAAGGACAACTTGTTGAAAGAGCAGATGATTTAATAAAAGATCCTTATGTTTTGGAATTTTTAAAAATCCCTGAAGATTATAGATACACAGAAAAAGAATTTGAACAAAAAATAATAGATAATTTACAAATGTTTTTACTTGAGTTGGGCAAAGGTTTTACTTTTATAGCGAGGCAATTTAGAATTTCTCTTGGAAGCAAACATTATTATGTTGACTTAGTTTTTTACCATCGGATTTTGAAGTGTTTTGTGCTTGTTGACCTTAAAGTTGGAGAGGCTACCCCTCATGATACAGGGCAAATGAACCTTTATTTAAATTATTTTAAAAAGGAAGAAAATACAGAAGGCGATAATGAACCAGTTGGTATCGTTCTGGCTGCAAGGAAAAATGATATTGATGTAGAATACGCTCTCGGTGGAATTTCAAATAAATTATTTGTTTCAAAATACAAACTTTACCTTCCAGATAAAAAGGAGTTGGAGGGCAGATTAAGAAGTTTATTGGAGTGAATTAAAAAATCAAAAATGAACATAACCGAGAAATTTGAGCAGTTAAGAAAGCGAAGAGAGCACGCAATGATGCCGTATATATGCGTTGGCGACCCGGACCCCGAAACCAGTGTAGAGATTGCCAACACCCTGATTGATTCTGGCGCGGATATAATTGAGTTGGGCATCCCATTCTCTGACCCCATAGCGGACGGCCCGACAATTCAGCGGGCATCCGAAAGGGCTTTATCTTCCGGAATAAATACCGATGTATACTTTGATGTATGCAAGAAAATCAAGCCCTCGGACACCGCCCTGGTCGGTATGACCTACTATAACATTATTTTGCAGTGCGGCATGGAAAAATTCGTACTGGAATGTGCAAACTCGGGTATTTCAGGCATCATAGTCCCGGATCTGCCGGTTGAAGAATCCGCACCGCTTCAAGAGGTCTGCGAAAACAACAACGTAAGCCTCATATCTTTCATCGCCCCTACAACAACCGATGAGCGAATGGAAAACATAATCAGCCATTCATCCGGTTTCATCTACCTGATCGCGTTGCTGGGAGTTACCGGTGCAAGAGATGAATTCAACAAAATTGCCGGGGAACTGGTAATAAGGGTCAAAAGCAGGACCCCTGTCCCGGTATGTCTGGGCTTCGGGATCTCAAAGCCACAGCAGGTGAGAAAAGCAGTAGAATCCGGCGCCGACGGCGTTATAGTGGGCAGCGCGATAGTGAATATTATCGAAAAGAATTTAAAAAATAAGCGGAAGATGCTTGATGAACTGAAAAAGTTTGTTAGGAAGTTAAAAAGAGAAACTTTTGTTAAGAAGAAGCTGATCGTTTAAGAAAAGAAAATAATCATTATACTTAGTTTACTGCTGAAGTATCTAAATTATGGTAGTAAGGGAAGTTATGAATATAGCACCAACAAGTCCAACCATTATTACTAAAAGAATCTTCATTACCTTCATATCACTATGAAACTCCCCATATTTATCCAAAACCTTTTCAAATTTATTATCAATGCTTGATAATCTCCCTTCTATCTGTGTGCTTATTTTTGTTTGCTTTTCAATTATCTCAACCAGTTTATCTTCTGAAACCATTCTATTTAATATAAATTTTAAAAGAAAAAAAAAAGAAAAAATGCCGCTTAGTGGGCATTATTCTTTATGAAGTCAATCACCTGGTTAACCGCGCTTGTCGTATCAGCTGCTTCACATCCGGCTACAACCAGAACACTGCCTTTCTTCTCTATCTTGGTTCCTGTTGCACAGACCTGATCTTTTGATACTCCGGCATTCTGTGTTACAGTGTTAACTACCGGTCCTCCTACAGCTATTACATTTCCGCCTGGTGCTCCTCCGGCATCCGTAACAACCATGGTCTTGCTCACTGCATTTGCGGTCATTTGTACGCTGTCCGGGCACGAAACAGTGCACTCCTTTGTTAAAGGTCCTGCACCGGCTTCACCGCCGACAACCGTAAAGTTCTCAACCGTAAACACACAGCATCCAAAGGATATTTCTTCACCGATATCTGCCGCCGTAATTTCTCTACTCACCATTATATCCCTCTCTTCCTGACCGAGGAAGTAGGTCGGGAGCACACATACGTCCGGATGACATATCTCAATTGTTTCTACTCTGTCGTTTTCGTCGCCAGTACTCCAGCTTGTTACTTCAAACAGATCTCCTCCTTCTTTTTCCCACAGCAAGGTGTCCTCGTCATCTCGGATCAAACCGTCTCCGCCGGATTCATCTGCAAGTATGCCGCCGCTGAAGTGATCTCTTTCTCCCGATGCGGCTGCCTCACCGCAGGTGGGTCCGGTGCGTTGGTTGAAGGTTCCGTTATCCGTGCTATTCCAGTAATTGCTTGCGCCATAATACAGGCTCGATTCGTTACAATCCTCGTTCTCATCGCAATGGTCGTCATAGAAGTCCACATATACCTTTTCGCCGCAATCGCTCTCAAATACAAACAGCGTGTCAAAATCATCGCCGTCACCGTTCTTATTGGTACCGTTTTCTCTTTCCACCCACATTCTCAATACATTATCATCTCTTGCAAAGTCCTTGAAAGCCTTATCCGAAGCATTACCTATCTGTATCGGGTTAACGCCTATGGTTGTGCCGTCTAATTTTTCATCCTCACCGGGGACTTGGTCATCATCTACTGCCTGGTCATAATCGAAGATCAGGTCTTCACCTTCCCTAAAATACATCATCGGAATGACATCGTCAACACCCCAGAGTTCATCTATCACCCTACCGGACTCGTCTTCTGGCTCTCCCACATATCGCTCGTCATCCATCTCTATGTAATCGTCTTCGTCCTGACTGCAGCTGTCATATGTCTCGCGTGCAAAATAGATGGTACTTGTGCCTGAGGCTACCTGGTTTAATAGAACCGTGTACTCCTTGTCATTATACAGGTCTTTGAACGTCAGTTCTACCTCATCGCCGCTTACATCGTCATCCGTGAATTGGAATACAATACCGTTCACCAAAAATTTGTCGTTAATTGCAAACGGACCTTCATCCAATCTCACATCATTGTATCTGTTGCCATCATCATCAGTAAAGCTCATGGTTACTTTGTGGCCGTCATTACCGCTCTCCGTTGACAGTACTATCTTATCATCTCCGCCGGAACACCTTGGCTCCATATAAAGATCCTCGTCCAAGTAGCCTTCGAAGCTAAAAGTCAACCAGTCATGTGGATATGGTATTCCTTCACCAACTGCTATGGTCTTATCTCGCTTGTAGGTCAACTTTATCTTTTTAATCATCTTTATACCATCTACGGTGCCGGGGTAATAATCACTTCTCCAGTAATCTTCTGTGTTGTAATCACTGTCGCTGTCATCATCTGAGTCTATAAACTCAAAGTCCACATTCCAGCTGTCCACCTTTTCACCGTCTTCCAGGGTTACCGTGTCGCTGACATCATAGACAACCAGATCACCTCTTGCAACGGTTCCTGCCATGTACGCACTTAAAGCCCAGACCTCTATGTTATCCACCAGTCCGTTCTTGTTCCTTGTCGCGGTTGTATACGTCACGGTGCCATCGGGTTTTCTCACTGCCACGGATACACCCATTGCCTGCTGTGTTCCCGGGTCTGTCATCACGCTCTCTATCTTGAATGAGTAGTTCATAAAGTTGTGGGTAAAGCCCATACCTGTTACATCCTCCAACTTTACACCTTTCGCCAGTATTACCTCCTCATCATCTATGTCCTTCACCAGCCACTTCTCTCCAAGAAACACTATCTCTCCCCTGTAATTGGAATCAACAAGATTCATTGTTGGATCCATGAATGATTTATCTCTTAGAATATCCGTTAGGATACCCGGCTGGATGTCCACCTCATAACTCAATGCACCTGAATCCACCTCCATTATAAGGATTTCTGCATCATCATCGCCTAAACCATCCTCGCGATACCTTATCTTGCTCTGATCAACCACCAACTTCTCCGTAAAAGTGTGCTCCGGATTCTTCATCGTTTCCGCACATAGACCGAAATATAGATTACAGTAGCTGTTCTTTGACTTGCGTCTAACAAGTAGATCTTCCACTGACTCAAAATCCCCTGATTCATAGTAGGGATCCCTTGGTTTATATACTTGTTCTTCATCTGTAT